>CAJXJU010000043.1 GCA_913055195.1 uncultured Desulfohalobiaceae bacterium
TTTTATCCTTTTTAAGCACATTTTCCACCAGATATTCCATCAGCGTTGTCTTGCCAGATGATTTGGGGCCATAGATAAATAAAAGTTTCTCAGGACGATGCTTAAATCTATCCAATAAAAATTCTTCTTCCTTTTCCCTATCTACAAATGGGCCTTCTCTGTATTCTATAACGCGCACCTTCACACCCTCACCGGGAGCATCCGCCAGGTGCGGATGCTCCCTCAAAAAAGTTCACGAACTCAGGATTCAACATCAAAAATTTCTTTTATCAATAACCAGCTTTTGTTTGTCTCCGCAGGATTTAAGGCTTTTGGGCTCGACCAGCTTGACCTCAAAAGTGACGCCAAGCTCTGAGGCCAACCGTTTCCTGATACGGCCAACCAACTCCTGCGTCTCCCGCATCCTGTCCGAAAGCAGGGCTTCATTGGCCTCTACAAGCAATGTAGCCCGATCAAGATGTTCTTCACGATCTAGAACAATCTGATAGTGGGGCCTGGTTCCTTCAATCTCCAGAAGGATTGATTCAATCTGACCGGGAAAAACATTAACCCCTCTGATAATAATCATATCATCAGTGCGGCCCAGTATCCTGTTCAACCGATAGAAAGTGCGGCCACAGGGGCAGGGGTCAGTGATAAGGCGGGTCAGGTCTCCTGTTCGGAAACGAATAACAGGAAAGGCTTCTTTGGTCAAAGTAGTCAAAACCAGCTCCCCGATCTCACCAGGCTCCACTGGCTGGCCTGTTTCAGGATTAATAATCTCTGCCAGAAAATGGTCCTCGTTTATATGTAAACCGTTTTGCTCCTGACACTCACCTGCAATGCCAGGACCCATAACTTCACTTATTCCGTAATTGTCAGTAGCTACTATTTTAAGCCTGTCCTGAATCTCCTGACGCATGGCCTCGGACCATGCTTCCCCGCCAAACAGTCCCCAGCGCAAACAAAGGGAATTTATATTAATGCCCATCTCTTCCATAGTATCTGCCAGATAGAGCGCATAGCTGGGTGTGCAAACAAGGGCCGTGGTTCTGTAATCCTGCATGATAAATATCTGTCGGCGAGTCCCGCCGCTGGAGACAGGAATAACTGATGCACCAATGGCTTCAGCACCGTAATGAAACCCAAACCCTCCAGTAAAAAGACCGTAACCAAAGGCGATTTGTACCAGATCTTCTCTGGTTACCCCGCCAGCAACAAGGATACGGGCCACAAGATTTGACCAGCGGCGAATATCATTTCTGGAATAGCCAACCACAGTTGGCTTGCCTGTTGTCCCGGAAGAGGCCTGCAACCTGACCACTTCGCGTAAAGGGACAGCAAAAAGGCCATAGGGGTAATTGGCCCTGAGATCATCTTTGGTGGTAAAGGGCAATTGCTTAAAGTCATCCAGTGTCCGTATATCTTCAGGCTCAAGACCCAGGCTTTCAAAACGGCTCCGATAAAAAGGCACGTTTTTGCGTACTCTGTTTAAAGTTGCTTGCAGTCGTTCAAGCTGGAGGATCTCCAGCTCCTCTCTATCCATACACTCGTATTCTTGTTGCCAGTACATTTTTTAACCTCAAAGTTTTTATATGGGTCTGCGGTTAAAACTATATTAATATCTAAACCTACTATTCACACTTACAGCCTTTAGGAGTATAGTAACATACCCTGTTGCGACCGCCCTTTTTAGCAGCATATAACGCCTGATCAGCAGCATCAATTAAATTTTCCGCAATATTACTCTGCCATTTAGATAATAATTCAGCTACACCAAGACTTACTGTAATCTTAATGCCCTTCTTTACTACATCGCCACGAGCGTTTCGAATAACAAAATTATACTCCTGTATCCGTTTACGAATCTCTTCAGCTACTGAAATTGCCTGTTGTAGTGCAATACCGGGTAATACAAGAACAAACTCTTCTCCACCATATCTGGCCGCAAATATTTTTTTGTCATGCCACACTTTCGCATCCTGAATAAATTTTTTTACAATAGAAGCAACTGTAATTAATGCTTGATCTCCTATACGATGTCCATATGTATCATTGAATCGCTTAAAATGATCTATATCAAACATAATTAATGACAGTGGCTTTTTGTCAGCACGAGCATCCTGAATAGCCTCTTCTATATGACGATCAAATGCGCCACGGTTATTTAATTGTGTCAATGCATCTATTCTACTTAAATATACTAAATTCTCAGCATCCTGACGCATCGCAACTATTACTTTACGAAATTCATCTCTTATTTTATCAACTATCTGATCGATATCATCACCGGTTAAGATTGTCTCAACAGTTACATCTTCTAAAGCTTTTACATCATGACTTTTTTGAATAATAAATGACTTTACTTCTTTTACTAATTCAGTCGTAACCTTAAATGCCGTCTGTATTTTTTTGTGATACCTATCCCCTATAATCGACTCCTGAGATTGCATAATTTCCTTAAATTTTTGCTCTGAAAAATCCCTGGTCTGCAATAAATCTAATAACAAATGTTGAATTTGACTTTTTTGCTTATCGGTTAAAAAATCAAAATCTTTAATACTACGCATATACATAATAAGTGCTCGCCATTTTGGTACTCTAGGCACGCCTAACTTATCCAGAAATCTACAAGTCGGATCGCTACATGATAACTTATTAATAAATTTATCAGAAATCTCATTATTCATTACTAATCTCCACCTGGTCAGTTATATCCCTGCCCAGATACGCGCGCTGGACATCTTTGTTCTGCAAAAGTTCCTCTGCAGGGCCTTGCAGCACAATGCGTCCTGTTTCCAGAACATAACCACGATCAGCTATTTTTAATGCGCTTCTGGCATTTTGTTCTACCAGAAGAACTGTAAGGCCAAATTTATCGCGCAAGGACACAATATGTTTAAAAATCTCCTGAGTAATATTAGGAGCTAACCCCATACCGGGTTCATCCAGAAGAAGCACTTTTGGTCTGGCCATAAGTGCCCGGCCAATGGCCAGCATTTGCTGCTCCCCACCAGACAGGGTACCTGCTGGCTGTTTCCTGCGCTCCTTTAATACGGGAAACATAGAATAAATGGCTTCCATGTCCTCGGTAATCTCTTGCTTGAGTTTAAAACTAAAACGGTGATATGAGCCAAGTAAGAGATTATCCTCCACGCTTAAAGGTTTGAAAACCAGCCTTCCTTCAGGTACGTGAGAAATGCCTGCCCTTACAATTCTGTCAGCACCTAAACGGGTAATTTCCTGGCCATCAAAAACAATATTACCCGCTGCTGGCCTGAGAAGACCTGACACTGTTGAAAGCAGGGTGGTCTTGCCTGCGCCATTACCGCCAATCAAGGCCACGATTTCGCCTCTGCGCACATGCAAAGACGCCCTGCGCACTGCATGAATCTTGCCGTAAAACACGTCTATATTTTTAATGGTAAGCATTAGATACGTTCAATGTTCAACGTTCAATGTTTAATCCTGAATCTGTTTCCCCTTTTTCCTCTTCTTACACTTCTTACACTTCCTTCTCTTCTTACGCTTCTTACACTTCTTACGCTTCTTACGCTTCTTTCTCTTCTTACGCTTCTTTCTCCCCGCCAAGATACGCAGCAATAACCTCTGGATTCTTTTGCACTTCCAGGGGAGTGCCTGTGGCAATGACCTGACCAAAGCTCAAAACTGTAACCTGGTCACTTATGCTCATGACCAGATCCATGTCGTGTTCCACCAGTGCCACGGTAATGCCCAATTGGTCACGAATTCTTTGAATTAGTTGTGCTAACTGCCGGGTTTCACGAATATTTAAACCTGCTGCTGGCTCATCTAGCAAAAGGAGATGAGGATCGCCTGCCAGTGCCCTGGCCAGTTCCAATAGCCTCTGGCTGCCAAAAGGAAGCTCACCTGCAGGTACATCCCATCTGTCTGGCAATCCTACAAATTCAAGAAGTTCCCCGGCTTTTTGCCTGCACTTTTTTTCTTCTGCCCGGTAGCGCGGGGTTTTAAACAGGCAATCAAAAAAAGAATAATTAACAAGCCTGTGCCTGCCAGTCATTACATTTTCCAGAACCGTCATATTGGAAAAAATTTCCAGGTTCTGAAAAGTGCGCACCACTCCAGCCCGGCCACGCTCATGAGAAGGCTGCTTGCTAATGTCCTGACCATTGAAACAAATAGAGCCTTCAGAGCAAGATACAAACCCGGTAATGGCATTGATCAAAGTGGTCTTGCCAGCACCATTTGGGCCGATAATACTGGTGATGCTTTTTGCGGGCACTGAAAAATTGACCCTGTTCAGGGCCACCACGCCCCCAAAACGCACAGTAACTTTTTGACATTCTAAAATAGAAATATCCATAGACTTTATCAAAATTTAATGTCATGAACTTCTATTTTCTCCATTTCAATATCAGAAATCGCCTTTAACAATCTATCTCTATTTGCAGGACTACGCAATAAATATAATGTCTCTTCCATTGAGGCAATTTTTTTCCAATTCCTCATATTCCTGAATACTTAAAACAACTGCTTTTTTATTCCCCATCTCATCAGTTAAAAACATAACAGACATTTATACTCCCTTCTTATTGCTTAGATACACAATATAGATTTGCGCTTCTAATTTCATCAAGTGAGCTTTCTAACCAACTTCTGTATCCCCCCGACTATCCCTTCAGGCAGAAACATCATGCAAACAATCAAAATAAAACCATAAAGAAGAAACTCTATGTTTTCAAAAGCTCGCAAAAACTCAGGCAGCATGGTCAGGAAAAAGGCTCCTGCCACTGCTCCCCAGACATTGGTCATGCCACCGAGGACAACCATGGTAACCAACAACACAGAGTGGTTAAAACCAAAGGAGGAAGGGGCAATAAATTCCAGATAATGGGCATAAAGCACACCAGCTATGCCTGCCAGAATAGCTGAAAGGACAAAAATAAACAATTTATACCGGGCAATATCAATACCTGAAATCTGCGCTGCCTTTTCGCTGGTATGGATGGCGCGCAAGGCCCTCCCGATTCTGGACCTGATTAAATTGAGAGAAAACATAAGCACAATAGCCAGCACAAATACCACCAGGTAATAATATGACAGGTCTGAATCAAAAGAATAACCAAACAGACTCAGCCTGGGTATCCCTACAAAACCACTCGGTCCACCAGTTAGCTCTATGGTCTCATTAAAAACAATGTAAACAATTATACCAAAGCCCAGTGTAGCCATGGCAAGATAGTGACCGGATAGTTTAAGGGTAGGGATGCCTATGAGGTAAGCTACTAAACCCACAAGAACAATGCCGGCCAAAATGCCAGCAATGATGGGCAGGTTATAGGTTGTGGTTAAAATGGAGGTGGTGTAAGCGGCCAGCCCGTAAAAAGCTGCATGGCCAAGGGATATCTGTCCTGCAAAGCCAAGGAGCAAGTTCAGGCCAACAGCTACTATGGCATTTAACCCTGAAATGATAAGCACATTCACATAGTACTCATTGGTCAAACACCGGGGTAAAAGGAGCATCCCTGCTAAAAATAAGCTTATCGTCAATAAGTCTCTTTTAAAACCATTCACCCTACACTCTCTCCACTTCTGCCTGTCCAAACAGACCAGATGGCTTCACAAACAGGAGCAAAAGCAAAACAATAAAGGTGATTGCGTCCTTATATGCCGAAGAAACAATGCCCGCTCCAAAAGATTCCAGCACGCCCAGGATAAGCCCGCCTGCTGCCGCACCAAAAGGATTTCCCAATCCACCCAGAATACACGCTGCAAAACCTTTCAAACCAAGCAAAATGCCAACATCAAAGCTGGTCATGGTCAAAGGCGTCAAAATAACACCGCCAATGGCTCCCACAAGAGCTGAAATCATAAACGAAAACAGAACCATACGCTGGACATTGATGCCAACCAGATAGGCAGCTTTCTTTTCAAAAGAACAGGCCAGCATGGCTTTACCATAGATAGTTCTGGCAAAAAAGAATTTTAACAGACAGAGCAAAACAAGTGTAATGGATAAAATCCAGATAGATTGGGGATGCATGGAAGCACCAAAAAAAGACAGTGGTGTGTCTCCACTAAAAGAGGGCAGGGCATAAGTATCCTTTCCCCACAAAAGCATGGCCACGCCCCGAATAAAAATCGAGATACCAATAGTTATAATGATGAGATTAATGGTAGAGCTTTTTTGCACCGGACGAATGGTGAAACGCTCAATAAGTGCGCCCACGCAAGTAGTAATAATGATAGCCAGAAGTACTGCCGGTAGCAGACCCAGGTTTAAAAATTTGAGCAAAAACACACTGAGCATACCGCCCAGCATGAGAAACTCGCCCTGGGCAAAATTAATTATGCCGGTGGTATTAAAAATAATAGTAAACCCTAAGGCAGTCAGGCCGTAAGTGCTGCCTACTGTCAGGCCGGAAATTAAAAATTGAATATAATCTAAAAGTACCATAACAGTTTCACCCAACACCAACACTAACCACTAACACACTTTTTACTCAAATATCCACAATAAAAACTTTGCGCGTCCAGCGCTTTGCTATTTTCTGGTTTTACTTCTGGAGTATAATAGATTTTATCCGCACAGGCTATGGCGATTAGATTATCCTCCACGCCTAAAATGGTACCAGGGGCAACCTTTTCTGTCAGATCAGGGCCAACCTTACCGGGATAGATATGAAGCCTTATTTCTTTCTGATCCGGTCGGACCCAGTCAAAATAAGCTCCAGGCCAGGGATAAAGCGCTCTTATCTGATTGTGTACCTGCAAGCAAGGCCGGTTCCAATCAATAAGCCCTTCTTCCTTCTTTAATTTTGGCGCATAAGTAGCCAGCTCTTCTGGCTGCGGGATCGGCACCAGCTTGTTTTGTACCATCTTATCAAGTGCCTCAACAAGTAGTCTGCCACCTAAATGGGCCAGGTCATCGTGCAGGGTAGCAGCAGTATCGTCAATACCAATGGCCATGGCCCGTTGCAAAAGAATAGGGCCGGTATCCATCCCTTCATCCATGAGCATAATAGTAATCCCTGTTGCTGGCTCTCCTGCCATAATGGCGCGCTGGATAGGCGCTGCCCCGCGATATTTTGGCAAAAGCGAGGCATGGACGTTGATAGGCGCAACTTTAGCCGTAGCTAAAACCTTTCCCGGCAAAATAAGCCCATAAGCAGCCACAAGCAAAAAATCCGGCTTTAGAGCTGCCAGAACCTGGATGTCTTGCTCCTGTTTAAAATTTTTGGGCTGATAAACATCAAGTCCCTTTTGCACGGCCAATTCCTTCACTGGTGAAGGCTTAAGCTTCTGGCCCCGGCCAGAAGGGCGGTCAGGCTGGGTATAGACTGCAACGACCTCTCCACCAGGCCAATCAAGAACATAATTTAAAATAATGGCCGCAAACTCAGGCGTGCCCATGAAGACTAAGCGTTTTTTTTTCATTGATTACTCCAGATTATGCCCATCTATTGAGCTCAAAAACCTAACTTTCGAAATTGGTAACACATTTCGCATTTGTTGCGTTATAATAGGTTACGAAATTCATCATTAGTCAGGCCAGCGTCTCGAACAATGTTTCCCATTGTGATTGCATTAATTGGATTATGACGGGGAATCGTTAAAATGCGGCTTCCATTTGTCATCACAATATGTTTGCCTTGACGAAGAATCCAAAAACCCGCTTTCTCCAATGCGCGAACTGCACTTAAATGATTTATTCCCGGCAGCCTGGGCATAACTAGGCCACTTTAATCTCTACCTCACGAATTGTTTTCTCCCGTACAAGCTCCTCCACTGCCTGCAGATACTCAGTAATAGCATAAGCGATATTTTCCAGGGCTTCTTCTTCGGTAGCCCCCTGAGAATGACAACCTGGTAAGCCAGGCACTGATACGGCAAAGCCTTCGTCAGAGGGCTCCAGAACTACTTTATATTTCATTCTATCCTCCTAAAATCGGTGTATGACGAAACGAAACCTGACAATTAAATAATCAAACTATTAAAACAAAAGCCTTTATTTTTTACTTCTTTTTCGCAACCATTTTTTTAACCTTTTTTCGTATAAATTCCGCTTTAGCCTGCTGATACGATCAATAAACAAAATACCATCAAGATGATCTACTTCATGTTGCAAACATACTGCAAACAAATCTTCGGCTTCAAGCTCTACTTTATTTCCTTCAAGGTCCAGGGCCCTGAACTTGATTTTAGCTGCCCTCTTTACCTTGGCCCGATAGCCTATAACGCTCAAGCAGCCTTCCTCTGTCTCTATTTCACCTTCTGCAGCTACAATTTCAGGATTTACAAATACATGCAAATCTTCTCTTTTTTCCGGCCCGCTCAGATCTACAGT
>CAJXJU010000044.1 GCA_913055195.1 uncultured Desulfohalobiaceae bacterium
CCCTTTTTCCCATTTTATGGGCGGATTTCAGGGATTGTTTGTGAGCGGAACGTAAAAAGTTGCAAAAATAAAAATTAATAACAGACCCAAGGGTCTGTTATTAAAGCGGAATGTTTCAAGACACTTTTTTTAAGGAAGGGAACAGACCTAACGGTCTGTTCCCTTTGCAACTTTTAGTGGAGCGAGCATTACAAGCCCTTAAATCCGTCTATTCAAGAAAATGGAAATAAAAACAACATCCCCCTGGGCAAGGGCAAAGGGCACAAAAAAAAAGGGGTGCATTATTCGCCTGTTTAAATGCATAAGTATATACTTAAGCGCCCTCCCTCCGAGCACCAAAAGTGTTTGGTGTTCGATGAGAAAATAGATATGATATTTAAAACTAAAAACATCACTTAACCTAGGTTTGTCAAAATAACTATATCATTGCTGTAACTTATTTAGTTTATCAAACAAAATCTTTAAAGTTCTACACTACAAAAAATTTTGTAGTGTAGAATAATATGAATTATATTAATAACAAAAATGATAAAGTTACGTTAGGGAGGACGCTTATGGAAAATATGCACTTTGTTGGTCTGGATGTCCACAAAGTCTGATTTTTTTAAAATCACTCAAACCTATGGGCAGTTTTTGCATTTTGCCTCCCCTATAATTCGCCTGCAAAAAGTCCCTTTTTTGCAGACTTCGTTCCGTGAAATCCTGACATACCAGGAATCCCTCAACAACCTCAATAACCTCTACCCCCTTACCACATCTACAACCTTTGGAGGCGCATCTTTCAGCCCCCATCTTTTCTCAAATTCAAACATTTTGCAACCTCTTTAGCGAATACACTCCTGCATCTCCAATAACCCGCACAAATTGACGCTCTCTCTTTGAACCCAAAAGCCCCTTTATCTCCTCAAACACTTCCCGCACAAATCTCTTGCTGCCCAGCACTCCCGCGTCCGTAATAATCATTATTTGCATGTCCCATTTTATCAATAATTCAACATTCAACATTGCCTGCAAAAAGGGACTTTTTGCAGGCGACTCTTTTTTATCCTACTTCTTCCATTTTCGCATTAGATAAATTCAACACTCTTGCCTGAGCGACATCCAGTAAGGAATCCCGAATAAAAGAGCTTGCCTTCAAAATTTCTATACCAATCAATTCGCCCTTTTCATTTAGCTCCGCTGTGATATTTGGACTTAACTCAACGCTACCTGCCTCTTTTTCATCAGTAATGACCAGATGCAAAATGTCCTCTTCTTTGAAATAACTCATTTTTAGCTTATTCATGCTTAAACCTCCCCGTCTTGAGTCGAAAGTTTATTTGTTGCCGAGTGGTTGTATGAATGGTGATTGGTATTACCTCAGACCCCTTTTCTTCATAAGGAATCAGAACCAGCCTATCATTATGTCTTCCCACTACGATCATCCTCTGGGTTATTGTATCAAAATATCTCTCTGTGGAATAGCGCAATATGTCCTCAATTTTGGGCAGATCAAAGCCTCTTAAATTGGCTCTGTACTTCATGTAATTGGTCCAAACAATGGAAAGCTTCGTCAGCCTATTCAAATCTGTCTTCACATTTCATAGTTGTTAGGTGTCAGATTTCGTTTCGTTGTAACTGATTTTACAAAAAATAAAGTCAGTGTTTGTCAATGAATAGATCGAAAATTATTAGCCTATCCCCACTTTTTGCTTTCAGGAGTCGCATGCAAGAAGTCGAAACTCGCAATTTGTTGCGTTTCGGATTTCGATATTCGGATTTCGAATTTCTCAACTTTTGGAACTCCGAAAGTTGAGTTAAACCTCAATAATAAGAGGGATAACCACAGGATCCCGGCCCAGTATTTTGCGAAAAGAGCGGCGCAATGAGGAACGGATACGATCTTCAAGTTTTTTGGTCTGTCCAGGAGGAATGTTTTCAAATACATCCAGCACAATGCACCTGGCGTCTTCCAGGATATGGGAGAATTGTTGCTCAAAGATAAAACCTTTGGACATCAGATTTGGCTCCATAATCAGTTCGCCAGTCTCTCTTTCAATAACCAGAACCACAATAACCAGCCCCTCACCTCCCAGAATCTGCCTCTCTCTAAGCACAGTATGGCCAACATCTCCTACACCTTTTCCATCCACAAGAATGGGCTCAGCATAGACATCTTCTTCCAGACGAATGGAATCTGTAAACAATGTAAGGGGCTGACCATCCTCTAATATAATAGTCCGTTCTGGAGCCACCCCACATTCCTGAGCTAACTGGCAATGTTTGACCAGATGTCTGTACTCTCCATGCACAGGGAGGAAAAATTTGGGCTTTACTGTGTTTAGCATAAGCTTTAGCTCGTCCCGATGGGCATGTCCTGAAGCATGAATGGCCCTGACATTTTCATATAAAACTTCCGCGCCCAACCGGTACAGATTGTTGATCACCCGGGTTATGGCCATGGAATTGCCAGGGATAAACCTGGAGGACATAATCACTGTATCTCCTTTGTGCACTTTAAGCTGCCTGTGTTCTCCAAGGGCCAGACGGGACAGGGCCGATAGCGGCTCGCCCTGTGAACCGGTGAGCAAAAGCACTATCTGTTCATCTTTTAATCCAAGAACTTCTTCCAGGTTGCCATAATTTTTTTCAGAATGACGTAAAAACCCAAGTTCTGTGGCAATATCTATATTGACAGACAGACTTTTACCGCTAACTGCTACTTTTCGTCCAAACTCCAGTGCCAGATCAAAGACCTCCTGGATACGCTGGATATGACTGGAAAATAAAGTAACCAATATCCGTCCTTTAGCCTGTGCAAATATGTTCCGCAGCGACTCTTTTATCTCTCTTTCTGTCAGTGCAAAACCCTCACGCTCCACATTGGTAGAATCAGAGAGTAAAAGCTTGGCTCCTGGGGCTGAAAAACGGGCAAAGGCTTCCAAGTCTGTAAAGTGGCCATCCAGAGGATGACGATCAATCTTGAAATCTCCTGTATGCACGATCCTGCCTACAGGAGTCTCTATACCCAGGCCAAAGCCTTCAATAATGGAGTGACAAACGGAGAAAAAATGAAATTTAAAATCACCCAGAGTTAATTCATGTCCCCTGGAAACCGGCACCAGCTGCACATACTCCAGCAAATCATATTCTCTGAGCTTGTTCTCCACCAGACCCAGGGTAAACCGCGAACTAAAGATAGGAGCGTCAACATAGGGCATCAGCCAGGGCAAAGCCCCAATATGATCTTCATGACCATGGGTCAAAACTATGCCCTTTAGTTTGTCTTTTTTCTGGATAATAAAATCCAGCCGGGGAATAACCACATCAACGCCAAACAAAAAATCTTCAGGAAACATTATCCCGCAATCAACTACAACCATGGAGTCTTTTGTCTCCAAAACCATGCAATTGAGCCCTATCTCGCCCAATCCTCCCAAAGGGGTCAAAGTAACGAATTTATCTTCAGTACTCATTAGTAACTCCAATATCCATCAAACCAGGCTTTAGAAGCTGGAAGTCAAAATTTTTTCAAAAAAATTCAGGTAAATATAGTAAAAAATGAACCAGGCCTGCGCCTATATAAGCGAGTAAAATCAGGATATTTTTTATTCTAACGCCTGGATACTAACTTCCAGATTCTGGTTATTAATTTTTTTTTGTTAACCAATTTATATCCAAAGCACAAGCGTAGCAGCGTTAAAGTCAATAGTATCTAAACAAAAAAAGGCCCTGCAAGCAACAAGCAGGGCCTTCTTTAACCAATTTTCCTGCCTGGCGGGCAGGCAACATTCTAAGCCTCAAATTCTCTAATCTTCTTCTTTTTTACTCTCTTCTATAACCTTCTCTGCAATAGGCGGAGGACATTCTTCGTAATGATCAAACTCCATGGTAAATGTACCCTGTCCACCGGTCATGGAACGCAAATCCGGCGCATACTGGAGCATTTCAGACATAGGCACGTGTGCCCTGATTTCAGTAATGCCCTTGTCTGAATCAGAACCCTGTACCTTGCCTCTTCTGCTGGAAATATCACCAATCACATCGCCCATGAATTCATCCGGCACATAAACCGTGACATTCATTATTGGTTCCAGAAGAACAGGTTTACACTTTTCAACTGCCTTTTTAAAGGCCATTGAACCAGCGATTTTAAAGGCCATTTCAGATGAATCCACGCTGTGATATGAACCATCATACAGGGTGACTTTAAAATCTACTACCGGATAGCCAGCAATAACCCCTTTTGCTGCTGCCTCCTGAATACCCTTGTCCACAGCGGGAATATACTGTTTAGGGATGGCTCCGCCCACAATCTGGTCCACAAACTCATAACCTGCGCCGCGGGGCAATGGTTCAAGCCTGATCCAGCAATCACCGAACTGTCCCCGGCCACCGGTCTGTTTTTTATAGCGTCCCTGAACCTCAGCCTTGCCTTTTATGGTCTCTCTATAAGGAATTTTAGGTGTTTTTAGAACAATACCCACCTTATACCTTCTTCTGGCCTTTTCCACAGAAAGTTCAATATGCAATTGTCCCATGCCAGAAAGAAGAATATCTCCAGTTTCATCATTGCGGGTCAAATTCAAAGTAATGTCTTCGTCCAGAAGTCTTTGCACCGCAGCAAAAACTTTGTCTTCCTCGCCCTTTTCCTCAGCAGCCAGAGCATAAGATAGAATGCACGGTGGTATTTCAGGCTTTTTGAGCACAAACAGAGCCTTTTCATCACACAGGGTATCACCTGTGGAGGTATTTTTAAGCTTGGCCACAGCAACAATTGCTCCCGGACCAACCTCCTCTTTAACTGGAATCTGTTTCTTGCCCTGAAAGGCCAGAAGCTGGCCCAGTTTTTCTTTAGAGTCTTTTAAGGGGTTGGCAACTGTCATATCTGAACTGAGTTTGCCTGAAAGCACACGCATGACGCTGAGCTGTCCGGCGAACGGATCAACTATGGTCTTGAACACAAAGCCAGCAAAAGGTTCGTCCACTGAGGACGCCCTTTCACTGCCATCTTCACCAATCCAGGGCTTATGTTCAAGAGGTGAAGGAAGAAGCTGCTGGATGGCGTCCAGAAGTTTTGTTCCGCCCTTATTTTCCAGAGCAGCACCAACACAGACAGGAACTAATTCCCTGCTTAACACCCCTGCACGCAAACCTTTGTACATCTCATCAGGAGACAGGTTGCCCTCTTCAAGGTATTTCTCCATCAATTCTTCATCGCTTTCAGCAATATTTTCAATCATCATCTCTTGCAGTTCCAGTACCCTGTCCTGCATCTCGGCAGGCACATCCCCTGGTGCCAACCTGCCATCTTCTGCAAAAAAGTAAGCCTTGTTTTCCAGGACATCCACCAGCCCTTTAAAATTGGCTTCCGCGCCAATGGGCAGGTATAAAAGAACAGGTTTTATTCCCAGAATATTGATCAGGCCATCATACACCATATCAAAATTGGCCCGCTCACGATCCATCTTGTTTACAAAGACAATAGCAGGCAGGTCAGCCTTTTCCACCTCTGACCATAATTTTTTTGTCAAGGGCTTTACCCCATCAATGGCATCGACTACAAATACAACACCGTCTGCTCCGGTCAAAAGATAACTTATATCACCGATAAAATTATTATCCCCTGGTATATCAATCAAGTAATGGGTATTCTTCTGCCATTTATAAGTGGCAAACCCGGGCTGAACACTACCCCTTCTCTTGATTTCCTCTGGCTCAAAATCCAGACAGGTGGTTCCCTCTTCAATCTTGCCCGGTCTATTTATCACTTTCGCGTTAAACAAAATCATTTCCGCCACAGAAGTTTTTCCTGTTCCACCATGACCAGCCAGAGCATAAGTTCTTTGTTTTTCTAACTTATCCAGCATTAATCAGCCCCCTTTTTTAAGGTTCAATGTTCAATGTTCAACGTTCAACGTTGTTTTGAATTGCCGAATCTTGCTCCTGCCCTTTTCCCCTTATCCCCCACTCCCTTAGCCTTTAGGCCTCAGCCCCAACCTTGCCCTGATTTTCACAAACTGTTATATTAATTTTTTGTAGATTTTGTCCTATAGGAAGATGAATGAAAAGTTGTCAAGATGCTGATTCAGCTTAAAAGATAAAGAGGTTAATTAATGAAATATCTGACTAACCGGATAGAAACCACCAATTGCGAGTCCATCAACTGTAACGGGTCCTGGCTTTTTTGGGCAGAAGAGCCAGATGAATTTTTTTTAGGGTCCATAAGCAAGTGGGGGCAACTCCAGCCTGTCCTGGTAACAAAAAGTGAAAAATACCATGAAAGTTATACCCTGATTGCTGGCTACAAAAGAGTGCGGGCACTGAAAAATTTCAACCAGCCTGTATTGATTCAGGAAATAGCTCCTCTTTCTGAACAGGACAAAGGCTTAGTATATCTATCTTCTAACCTGACGCATGACCTTAATCCCCAAAAACAGATCAAGGCACTGCGTTTTTTCCACTCTTTTGATTACCCAATGGAGGAGCTATACCAGTTCCTGAATATTCCCATTAAATCAAAACAATATACTTTATGGCAAAATTGGCTTAAATTGCCTCAAAAATGGGATCAACTTTTAATAATGGGCCACGTTCCACTTAATGCAGCATCTATTCTCTCCCGATTTGAGCAAGAAGATTTAGAAATAATTTTTCCCTTCCTGGCCAGGGTATCCTGGTCCCGGAACAATGCTCTTCACTTTTTGACCTGGCTCTGGGAAAGTGGACAAATGCAGGGCACATCTGTGCGAGAATTAATAATTAAAAACAATTTGACTGATTTGCTTGCCAGAGATCTATCACCCAGAGACATGGTAAAAAAATTGGTGTCAGCGGCCTGGAAGATTCGCTATCCAACTTTAAGCCAGCTTAAACAAACGCTGGATAAAAGATGCCAGGAACTCTGTGCAGGGACCAAATGGCGGGTAGAACATAAGGATAATTTTGAAAACTTTAGCCTGGAACTTACAATAAAAGTAAACTCCAGAGAGGAACTTTTAAACGGCCTAAAAGACTTGCAGCAAATATCAACCTCTCCCACCTGGGAACTGCTCGATAAATGCTGGAAGATGACAGAGATTAAGTAATGGCAGAGTATCTCAAGAAAATAAAACGAGTTCTGGTGGACAGGGCGGTAGAACATACTCCCCTTGCCAGACGAGTGCGCCAGAGACTCAGTCACTTGCCGTGGCAGGTTGTGGACAAACAACAGGACATTGCTCCGTCAACAGATTCAAATCAGGTTCTGTATTTAAAAGAATATAAGGGTAAATTTTTGCGTTTCTGTCCAGGCACAAGATACTACCGTTGCTGTGGATACCGTATCATCCATATTGGTGAAAATTGTCCCTTAAACTGCACCTACTGTATATTAAGGGCATATTTTCAGGACAAAACTCTCAAGGTATGGGCCAATCAAAATGATTTATGGAACGAGCTGGACCAGGCATTTGGCCCAAATCCTGATCATCTTTTTCGTGTCGGCACTGGTGAATTTACTGATTCTTTAGTGCTCGAACCCATCACTGGCTATAGCCAGGACCTTGTTCGGTTTCTGGCCCACTATCCCAATGTCTGCCTGGAGCTGAAAACAAAAATTGTGGACCTGTCCTGGGTGGAAAGCGTAAAGCGCACGGACAGGGTCCTGCCGGCCTGGTCTTTAAATAGCCCGGATGTTTACAAAAAAGAGGAAATTGAATCAGCACCCCTTGAGGAAAGATTAAAGGCAGCCAGGGAGTGTGCCAGACTTGGATTCAGGGTCTGCCTCCACTTTGATCCCATCATCCATTATCCAGGCTGGGAAAAGGGCTATGCTCAAATTATTGAGATGATTTTTGACTACCTTGAGCCAGAAAATATCGCCTACTTTAGCCTGGGTTCATTTCGATGTATGCCAGACCTTTTCAAAGTCATTGCCCGTGAGTCCCCTCATTCTACTTTTATCTACAATGAATTCATCACAGGGCTTGATGGCAAGCAAAGGCTGTTATTGCCTCTGCGGCTGAAACAGTTTTTATTTATTGCCCGGAAACTCAAACAAAAAGGATTAAACAAGCAACTTTACTTCTGCATGGAATCTGACCATGTATGGGAAAAGGTCATGGGTTATACCCCCAAAAGACCTGGGCGGGCTGAATAACCACCTGCTTAAGCTGGCCTTTGGGGTATTGGTGTAATGGTATATTGGTGTATTGGTTATTGGTTATTGGTTATTGGTGTATTGGTGTATCTCTTACCCCTCTACCCCTTACCCCTAATTCTATTCGGACAGCTTTCCTTAAGATAACATA
>CAJXJU010000045.1 GCA_913055195.1 uncultured Desulfohalobiaceae bacterium
AGGTATTGGCAGCGCCAGGAACAATCACGCCGCATCGCAAGTTTAAGGCGGAAGTGTATGTACTGAACAAGGAAGAAGGAGGACGTCACACACCATTTTTCTCAGGCTATCGTCCACAGTTTTACTTCAGGACAACAGATGTGACAGGTGTAGTGACCTTGCCAGAGGGAGTAGAGATGATCATGCCAGGGGACAACACCACATTTGAGGTGGAGTTGATAGCGCCGATAGCGATGGAGAAGGGACTGAGGTTTGCTATTCGTGAAGGTGGTAGGACAGTAGGTGCTGGTGTTGTTTCAGAAATTATGGAGTAGAATAGAAAATGCGTGTAAATATCCTGCTCGCTTGCAGTGAGTGCAAAAGAAGAAATTACGCTACAACCAAGAATAAGAGAAATACCACATCAAAGTTAGAGCTTAAAAAGTTTTGTCCTTTTTGTGGCAAACACACTCTGCATAAAGAGACAAAGTAGCGTAATTTTAATAGTGCAGGCCAGTAGCTCTAACGGCTAGAGCACCGGACTCCAAATCCGGGGGATGGGGGTTCGAGTCCCTCCTGGCCTGCCATTTTAATGAGCATAAAAATGGCCAAAAAAAAGAAAAAAGAAGCAGCGGTAGAAAATAAAAGTCTCCTTCAGGAAAAAATTCAGCTTATACGAGATTTTTTAGAGGAGGCCAGGGGGGAGCTAAAAAAAGTTACCTGGCCAACAAGAAAGGAGACATTAACAACGAGCGCGGCGGTTTTGCTGCTTGTTCTTGTAGTTTCACTATATTTAGGCCTTGTAGATCTTGGCCTGGCCAAAATTATTGAAGCTCTATTATCTTAAAAGAATAGTTTAGAGTCTCGAGTTTGGGGCAAGGCTAAAATGGTGATGCTCGGTTCTATAGGTTACAGGACGAGTGATAAGTTGCTCTAAACATTACTCTTTAAAAATTATATTATGAATGCAGAAACACAGAAGGCCAGATGGTATATTGTTCATACCTATTCAGGTTATGAACAAAGAGTCGAGCAAACAATTAAAGAGATGATCAGAACCGGACAGGACCAGGGTCTGATTGAGGACGTAATTGTACCCACGGAAAAGGTAGTTGAACTGGTTAAAGGCCAGAAAAAGACCTCAACCAGAAAATTTTTTCCTGGTTATGTTCTGGTAAAGATGGTTTTTAATGAATATTCCTGGCATTTGGTTCAGTCCATACCAAGAGTAACTGGATTTATTGGCGGGAAAAAAAGGCCTACTCCCCTATCAGATAAGGAAGCAGAACGGATTTTGGCCACAGTAGAGCAGAGAAAAGAACAGCCAAGGCCGAAATTTCATTTTGAAAGGGGAGATCAGATTAGAGTTATAGATGGGCCTTTTGCTAATTTTGATGGTGTAGTTGAAGAGGTCAATTACGATAAAGGAAAATTAAAGGTAACAGTTTCCATATTTGGACGCCAAACACCGGTTGAGTTAGATTTTGTTCAGGTTACCAAAAGCTGATTGATTGAAGAGGTAAGTATAAAATGGCCAAGAAGGTAATGGCAAAGATTAAACTACAAATTCCAGCAGGATCTGCCAATCCGTCACCTCCAGTTGGTCCGGCACTGGGTCAACATGGAGTGAACATAATGGAGTTTTGTAAGGCATTTAATGCCAAGACTCAGGACCAAAAAGGAATGATCATCCCCGTCGTTATTACTGTTTATCAAGATCGTTCCTTTACCTTTATCACCAAGACACCACCGGCATCTGTATTGTTAATGAAAGCTGCTAAAATTGATAAAGGCTCTTGTGAGCCTAATAAAAATAAAGTTGGTAAGGTAACACGGGCACAGATTGAAGAAATTGCCAGGATTAAAATGCCCGATCTTACTGCAAGCAATATGGATGCAGCGGTCAGAACAATAATGGGGACTGCCCGTAGTATGGGTCTTGAAGTAGAAAAATAGGCTTAAGAGGAATGGTAAGCTATGCCTAAGCATGGAAAGAAATATAGAAAAGCAAAGGAAAAGATCGATACAGCAAAAAGATATGCTGTAGAAGAAGCGGTTAAACTGGCCCTGGAAACTGCCTATGCCAATTTTGATGAAACAGTGGATATTGCTGTTCGTTTAGGTGTAAATCCTAAATATTCAGATCAAATGGTACGTGGCGCGGTAACTCTCCCTCATGGATTGGGCAAAGATGTGAAGGTACTTGCTTTTTGTAAAGGCGAAAAGGAGGCCGAGGCCAAAGAGGCAGGAGCTGATTTTGTAGGTGGTGAAGATTTAGTTGAAAAAATTAAGTCTGGGTGGCTAGAATTTGATAAGGCAGTTGCAACTCCTGATATGATGGCTCATGTAGGAAAGATAGGTCGTATCCTGGGCCCGCGAGGTCTGATGCCAAATGCCAAAACAGGCACTGTCACATTTGACCTGGCCAAGGCCATCAAGGAACTCAAAGCTGGTAAAGTTGAGTTTAAGGTCGATAAAGCTGGAGTGGTTCATGCACCACTTGGAAAAGTATCTTTTGGACCTGAAAAGATTTTGGATAACTTAAAGGCATTGATTGATACTTTACAGAAGGCAAAGCCAGCATCAGCTAAAGGGACTTATTTCAGGGGAATGGCTGTATCTACAACCATGGGGCCAGGAGTTAAAATAGATACAAATTCCATCAGGTCTCTAATGGAATAAACTTAAGGGTGTTTTACAAAAGGAATCATCCTTAAGTTAAATTAAAAAGAGTCAAAGACCACAGGCGGGGTAACCCCTTAATTTCCTGTCGAGACCGCTTTGGCTCTTGAAGCTTTATTACGAAGTGAGGTGAACAGGTGAATAGGGCAGAAAAAGCAAAAATAATTGAAGATCTGCGTTCAAAAGCCCAAAAAGCCAGCATTGCAGTTATTACAGACTTCAAAGGGTTAAAAGTCGAGGAACTGACTGAGTTAAGATCTCAACTCAGGCAGGAGCAAGTTGACTATCAGGTTGTGAAAAATACTCTGGCCAGAATAGCCTTTACGGAAACACAGCATGAGACATTAAAAGATAAGTTTCAGGAATGCTGTGCAGTGGCATTTGGTTATGACGATCCTGTAGTTGCAGCCAAGCTTTTGGTTCAATTTGCTAAAAAGAATAAAAAGTTCCAGGCCAAATGTGCTTCCCTTGAAGGCAAGTATTTGGAGCCAGAGGCCTTAAAAGCCCTTTCTGAATTGCCAAATAAAGAGCAGTTGCTGGCAAAGTTGCTGGGCACCATGAATGCTGTACCAACCAACTTTGTATCTTTGTTTGCTAATTTATTGCGCAATTTACTTTATGCACTAAATGCAATCAAAGAGCAAAAAGAACAGGCCTGAGCCAAAGCAAAATTAACTTAAGGAGGAAATAAATGTCTGAGGTTACAAAGGAACAGGTTATTGAATTTATTTCTAATATGACAGTTCTTGAACTGGCTGAGTTTATTAAAGAACTTGAAGACAAGTTCGGTGTATCTGCTGCTGCTCCTGTAGCTGCTGTAGCAGCCGTGCCAGGCGCACCTGGTGCTGAAGCAGGTCCAGCAGAAGAAGAAAAAACAGAATTTGATGTTGTATTAAAAGAGATTGGCGGTAATAAGATTGCTGTAATCAAGGCTGTAAGGGCACTGACAGGTCTTGGCCTGAAAGAAGCTAAAGCCAAGGTTGATGAAGTGCCCTCAGTAATTAAGGAGGCAGTAAGCAAAGAGCAGGCAGAAGAAGCCAAAAAGCAGCTCGAAGATGCTGGTGCAGTTGTTGAATTAAAGTAGGATTTAAGTAATTTTTTGTTTTTTAAAGTTTAGAGAGTGCAAGTCAAGGGATACTTGCGCTCTCTAAACTATTTATTATTTTTCAATAATCTAAAATATTTTTAGTTAAATTACAACAAAAAAAATCAGTCTTAATTTTTTTATATTTGAGCTCTTTTATTTGAAAGTTACAGTTCAAATAATCCATCCATATATATTAACCTACCCTAAATTTCTCTTTTGAGAGGATAACATGGCACAATTTGTTAAAAAATTTGGTGATATAAAAAATACATTAGAAATACCTCATTTGCTTTCATTGCAACTTAATTCATATAAAGATTTTCTTCAACTTGATGTGCCGCCGGAGGCTCGTGAAGAAAAAGGGCTGGAAGGTGTTTTTAGATCAGTATTTCCGATTGAGGATTTTAATAAAACGGCTACATTAGAATTTGTGAGTTATGAGATAGGTAAACCCAAATACGATGTTGATGAGTGCATTTCAAAAGGTCTTACTTATGAAGCACCAATCAGGATAAAAGTGCGGCTTGTTGTTTATGATGTGGATGAAGAAACAGAAAACAGAACCATAAGAGATATAAAAGAACAAGATATATATTTTGGAACTATACCCTTAATGACCCCAAAGGCGACTTTTATAATCAATGGAACAGAGAGGGTTATTGTTAATCAATTGCAGAGGTCTCCAGGTATCATTTTTGAGCATGACTCAGGAAGGACTCATACCAGTCGCAAGGTATTATACAGTTGCCGAATTATTCCTATGCGCGGGTCATGGTTGGATTTCGATTATGATCATAAAGATATCTTATACGTGCGCATTGATAGACGCAGAAAAATGCCCGCCACTATTTTGCTTAAGGCTATGGGGTTAAGTAAAGAAGAAATATTAAATTATTTTTATGAGAAAGAGGAATTAATTTTTAAGGAAGGGAAAATATATCGAAAGGTCAATAAAGATCGTTATCGTAAAGAACTTGCTGTTTCTGATATAGTAACTCCTGAGGGAAAGGTTCTTGTGAAAAAGGGTCGCCCCATAACCAAGAGGGCGTGGCGGGAGATTATTAAATATGATATTGATCTCATTGAGATGGATCCAGAGCTTTTGCATCAGCAATATCTTGCTCAAGAACTAATTCATCCTGAAACTGGCGAGGTCCTTGCTGAGCCTGGTGATGCTTTAGAGCTTAGTCTGATAGAAAAGATTTTTGATGCTAATATAGAAGATGTTAAGATTTTATATACTTCTGGCCTGGAGGTCTCATCTTCCATCAGAGATACATTGCAACTGGACAAGACAACAGATGCCCTGGAAGCTCAGGTCGAGATCTATAAACGGCTCCGTCCCAGTTCTCCTCCAACTCCCGAGATAGCAGCCAGTTTTTTTGATAATTTATTTCGCAATTCTGATTACTATGATTTATCCCAGGTTGGAAGGTATAAGTTAAACTCTCGTTTGGGCCTGGATTTGTCCATGGACTACCGGACATTGTCCAATGAAGATATACTTAGAGCTATAAAGCATTTGACCAAGTTAAAAGATAGTCACGGTCCTAGCGATGATATAGATCACCTTGGCAACAGACGGGTTCGCCCGGTTGGCGAACTGGTTGAAAATCAGTACCGTATTGGTCTGGTACGCATGGAAAGGGCTATTAAAGAACGCATGAGCTTGCAGGAAGTAGCCACTTTAATGCCCCATGATTTAATTAATCCAAAGCCTGTAACTGCTGTGCTCAAAGAGTTCTTTGGTACTTCTCAGTTGTCACAGTTTATGGACCAGACCAATCCGCTTTCTGAGGTTACACACAAGAGAAGACTTTCTGCCCTTGGGCCAGGAGGTTTGACAAGAGAGCGCGCTGGTTTTGAAGTTCGCGATGTTCATACAAGCCATTATGGTCGAATATGTCCTATTGAAACACCAGAAGGTCCAAATATTGGTCTAATCGTGTCTTTGACTACTTATGCACAGGTAAATGAATTTGGTTTTATTGAAACACCTTACAGAGTAGTAAAAAACGGACAGGTCACAGAAGAAGTACGCTATCTGGATGCTTCAAAAGAATTCGGAGAGGTTATTGCCCAGGCTAATGCGGCTCTGGATGAAGAGGGAAGGTTTAAAAATGAATTGGTTTCGGCCAGGGTCAATGGCGAGTTTGCCATGGTTGAAAGGGAAGAAGTGACTTTGATGGACATCTCTCCCAGCCAGATAGTATCAATCTCGGCCGCCTTGATTCCATTTCTTGAACATGATGACGCCAACCGTGCCTTAATGGGTCCAAACATGCAACGTCAGGCAGTCCCACTCCTTAAGACTGAACTTCCTTTGATTGGTACTGGAATGGAAGCTGTAGTGGCCAGGGACTCTGGTAGCTGTTTGATTGCTGAAGCAGATGGTGTTGTGCGTTATGTAGATGCTGAACGAATCGTGGTCAGCTACGAAGGTGATATTTATCCAGAGAGCCTGGGTACTGTGAGCTATGATTTGCAAAAATATCATAAGTCAAATCAGAATAGTTGTTTTACCCAGAAACCTAGAGTCAAGGTGGGGCAGAAGGTTGCCAGGGGAGATATTCTGGCTGACGGCCCGGCTATTCTCAATGGTGAGCTTGCTCTGGGTAAGAATCTGCTCGTGGCCTTTATGCCTTGGTGCGGTTTTAATTACGAGGATTCTATTCTTATTTCAGAAAGGATGGTCAAAGAGGATGTCTATACCTCTGTCCACATAGAGGAATTTGAGGTTGTTGCCAGGGATACCAAGTTGGGTCCTGAGGAGATTACTCGTGATATTCCTAACGTCAGTGAAGATATGCTCAAGAACCTGGATGAAAGTGGAATCATCAGGATTGGGGCCAAAGTTAAGCCGGATGATATCCTGGTAGGCAAAATTACGCCCAAGGGCGAGACTCAGCTCACGCCTGAGGAGCGCTTGTTGCGCGCTATCTTTGGAGATAAAGCCAGGGACGTCAAGAATACTTCCCTCAAAGTGCCCCCGGGAATTGAAGGCACAGTGATCAATGTAAAGGTCTTCAATCGCAGGTCAGGTGCAAAGGATGAGCGAACCAAACAGATAGAAGATTTTGAATTACAGAAACTTGATCGCAAAGAGGCCCAGCATGTGAAGGCCCTGACTGCTCAACTCAAGGATAAAATATGGAAGGTAGTTTCAGGTAAGCGATTGGCAACCTCAATCCTTGGCCGTAAAAAAGGTGAAGTGCTGGCAGAAGCAAATAAGACTTTAAAGAGAGGAGATTTAGACAAAATACCGGTTAAAAAGCTTAACAATGTTTTTGTAAACAAGGAGGTCAATGAAGAGGTAAGTGAGCTTTTGGGCAACTATGAGAACCAATTGCGCTTTATTAAAAATATATATGATCAAAAGCGGGATAAGGTTACTGAGGGAGATGACTTGCCTCCCGGCGTGATCAAAATGGTGAAAGTCTATATTGCTGTAAAGAGGAAATTAAATGTCGGTGATAAGATGGCTGGGCGACATGGAAATAAAGGCGTTGTTTCCTGTATCCTGCCGGAAGAGGATATGCCATTTTTTGCCGATGGTACTCCTGTAGATATTGTGCTTAATCCTCTGGGTGTTCCTTCTCGTATGAATATTGGTCAGATAATGGAAACACATCTGGGTTGGGCCGCTAGAGAATTGGGCAAGCAAATTGCGTCTATGCTTGAGTCTGGAGTAGATATTCAGATGTTGCGCAAGGAAGTAAAAGAGATTTTTGATACCAGAGAAATTGATGAATTGGTGGACAGTCTTGATGATGAAGAATTTGTTCAGGCTGTTCGGGAACTTAAAAACGGTATTATTGTTAAGACTCCTGTATTTGATGGAGCTAAAGAAGAAGAAATCTGGCGCTGGCTAAAAAGAGCAGGACTACGTGATGATGGTAAAGCCATTCTTTATGATGGTCGTACAGGGGAGCCATTTGATAATCCAGTAACAGTAGGCAATATGTATATGCTCAAACTTCATCACCTGGTTGATGAAAAGATACACGCTCGTTCAACAGGGCCTTATTCTCTGGTTACTCAGCAGCCCCTGGGTGGTAAAGCCCAGTTTGGTGGTCAACGACTGGGTGAGATGGAGGTCTGGGCAATTGAGGCCTATGGTGCGGCTTATCTTTTGCAGGAGTTCCTTACAGTTAAATCTGATGATGTCACTGGCCGCGTGAAGATGTATGAAAAGATAGTCAAAGGTGATAACTTCCTTGAAGCAGGAATGCCGGAATCATTTAATGTTTTGGTTAAAGAATTAATGTCACTAGGTTTGGATGTAACGTTAATCAAAGATGAAAAGAAGAAAGGCAAAAAGAAGTTACATTAGTTTTATAGGAGTCGCCTGCAAAAAGCCCATTTTTGCAGGCGCTGTTTAATATTCACGAGCACCTAATGGATAAGATTTAAGTAAATTCAAGATGTATTGTTTCCTTACTCAACTTTCTGAGTTGAAAAAAATGTTCAATTTTTTCAGCCAATTACAAAACAAAATTAATGGAGTATCCCTTTTTTAGG
>CAJXJU010000046.1 GCA_913055195.1 uncultured Desulfohalobiaceae bacterium
TGAACATTAAAAAATTCGAATTTGTTTCGGATTTCGATATTCGGATTTCGAATTTTTCAACTTTCGGAACTCCGAAAGTTGAGTCAACTTTCTGAAATCCTCTCAAAGGCAGCTCCCGCTACGCGGGATTCAACAGGGCGAGCATAGGGGGCAGACGAAAAAAAACTCTGTTTCCTGACCGAATATATCCACCACCTTTACTCGAACACGACCACCATGTACGTCATTGAATGTACAGGGCGAAGTGTTCAGAGGTAACCTGCGCTCATTACGGGTCCGAAAACCCACCCACCACGGAAGAAAAACATCCTGCTTATCATCCAGACTCACTGCCCAATAATCTATATAATCAGACCATTTTTCTATTTTTGTTTTTATTTCTTCAGGAATTAATTCTGGATGCGGATAAAAGAAATTTTTCAATTCAAGTTCAATACTCTTATCATTTTTTTGGACCACCCTGAGATCAATAACAGGTTTTCCATAGGAATACTTCTTTTTCTTTTGTGTTTCACCTGCAAGCTGAAGCACTTCAAAAGGAGCACATCCTCTAATCTGAAGCAACCTTTTTTTTGTTACATGTACGGCCCACGGCCCAAGATCGCTGCCAAGCCAACGCCGTCCTAATTTCTCCGCCACACAAAGTGTTGTCCCTGACCCACAGAAAAAATCAGCCACCAGATCCCCTGGATTAGTTGATGCATTGATAATCCTTTCCAGCAGGGCTTCTGGCTTCTGTGTAGGATAATCAACCTTTTCAGGCTGATTGCCTCTAAGAGCTGGAATATCAAAAACATCTCGACAATTGACCAGACTATACTTTCCTCGCTCATCCTCATA
This sequence comes from uncultured Desulfohalobiaceae bacterium, assembly GCA_913055195.1. Classification (GTDB taxonomy): domain Bacteria; phylum Desulfobacterota; class Desulfovibrionia; order Desulfovibrionales; family Desulfonatronovibrionaceae; genus Desulfovulcanus. The sequence goes on from CAJXJU010000046.1 coordinate 841, forward strand.
AATTTTTATATTGGAAAATCCATAGTTGTGCGTAAGATAAGACTTTTCTTTCTGTGGATTCCAGGTGGCTTTATTCTTATTCTTTACATAAAATAAAATATTATCATGCTTGCGGCCAAAGCCCAATTTTTCAGGCATACCACCGGTTTTATAAAACCAGATAATCTCATTTACAAAATTCTCAGGCCCGAAAATTTCGTCCAGAATAAGACGCAAATACGCACTTACTCTGTAATCCACATGGACATAAAGGCTACCCTTTTCACTTAAAAGATTATACATCAGCCTTAAACGCTCCAGCATCATACTTAAATAAGAGGGTAGCCCACTGTCCCAGCAATCTCGATAGGCAACATCCACGATTTGATGATGTTTGTCCCGATAAGTCTTTTCTCCTATTGGCCTTTGAAAAGAAAAGCTGGAACCAGTTGCAAATGGGGGATCAATATAAATGAGATCAATTTTTCCGGCGAACCTGTCAGCCAGGGTCTGAAGAACTAAAAAATTTTCTCCCCAAAAAAGTTTATTGAGCCAGGGAGATACAGAAGTTTCATCAATGTTGAACTCAGGGGACAGGCTAACGCTGGAAGAAAAATTTTGGGCAGGAAAAAAACGTTCCGTCACCCTCCATAATGACCTGTTGGAATCATCTAATACCTGACAAACTGTTTCAGAATTTTTTCCGGGCCAGATTAATTCATGTCCGGGATTCGATATTTGAAGTTTGACATTTTTAATTCGTCGGTTCTGCTTGGCTGTCTTTTTGCTGTTCATTGTTATAGTTCAACCAGACTCTCGAATAACGAACTATACAACAATCTCAGGACATTCCTTAAGGCCTGAATCCATAGCCTGTTTAAATTTTCTCGCGGCTGAAACAAAATTTTTAGCCCAGATAGGAACGCCCAGAGCATGAGTATGAGCATAACTGGCCAGGACATTTTTATAAAGAAGACCATCCATGCCATTACACATACCCACACCTCGCTGGAGGCGCAAAGCAAAGTTTAAGTTACTATCAATATCAGGGCAGTCTGAATAATGAAACTCATGGCCAACTATTTTCTGGCCCACAGGATAAAATGGATTGGGCAAGATAACTTCTGCACGTATATAACCATGACCTTGAGGTTTTTTATGAACTTTAGTCTGAACGGGTAAAACACCGGTCATGGGATAAGTAAGCCCATCATAAAATAAATCCTGACATAGATACATGAACCCACCACATTCAGCGTAAATGGGCAGTCCTTTGTCAGCCAGATGTTTAACCAATCTTCTTTTGTTAACATTGGCCTTAATCTGTGCAGCCAATGTCTCTGGGAAACCTCCGCCAAGGTACAATCCATGTACCTCTGGCCAATCAGCTTGATCAAGGATACTCAACTCAACTATTTTAGCCCCATGTACCTCCAGGGCCTTGATATTTTCCTCATAATAAAACCAGAGAGAAGCATCCCTGACTATTCCAATAACAACATCGCTGGAACTTTTTTCTGGCCAGACAGGATCATATGGTATCTCCGCCACTTTTGCATCACGAGCAATTTTTAAAATTTTATCAGTATCAACATACTCTTTTACTATCTGAGCCAGCTTATTAAATATAGAATCTAAATCTTGATACTCTTGATCTGAAATCAAGCCCATATGCCGCTCAGGAATAGGATTCTTGCGTAACCTGGGTAGTGCTCCCAGCACAGGGATATCAGTATATTTCTCTATTGACTGACGTAAAATTCTGCGATGTCTATTCCCTGCTGTTTGATTAAGGATAATGCCGGCGAGGTTCAAGTCCGGCTCAAACATCTTGCATCCCAGGACGATAGCAGCCATAGTTCTGGTTACTTTAGTACAATCTGCAACCAGAACAATCGGGGCAGATAATAAACGTGCCAGCTCCGCCGTGGAATAAGATCCATCTACATCTTTACCATCAAAAAGGCCCCTGTTTCCTTCAATCAAGGCGAGATCAAAATCAGAAGAATAAGTCCAGAACAAGGACAAAACTTGAGAGGAAGGGAAAAGAAAAGGGTCCAGATTTGATGCCGAATGATCAGATGCCAGACTCAACCATTTGGCATCAATATAATCTGGGCCCTTTTTAAAAGGCTTGATTTTTAACTGTAAATCTCTGTATGTCCTGGCCAGACCCAGGCTAACCAGAGTTTTGCCGGATCCACCTTTTAAACCGGCAACAATAAATCGAGGAAATGTTAACTTTTGTGTCTCAAACACTCTCAACTGTGCCTAAAGTGCTTTATTATACTCTGCCTGAATCCATCGCACTTCAGGCACTCAAACTATTCCTCACCCTCAGTAGCATGCTGTTTTCCAGCACCAGCCAGACCATACATGGTAGTACTACCACTGGACCAGAATTCCAGCACACCTTCGTTAATAAGCTGAGTCAAAAGTTTCTTGACCTCCCTGGTTTTCATATCCGGGAGTACCTTGGTAAAATCATTAAAATAAAACTTACTTTTGCTTTTTGATTTTGAGTTGATAAAGTCAACAATTGCTTGTTTTGCAGCTTCTTTATCCATAGCGCAACCTCACTAAATGTTTGAGGGCGCAAGAAGTTCATGCGCCCTCTATTTCATAGTTTAATCCTAAAACTTAAATTGTGTTGTTTGTCTCCAGGTGTAGTATGCTGGATCACGGAAATCATCAATGAGATGATGAGTAAATTCAAGTTCGCAAAGTTCAAAGAAACGCTCCCAGCCAATGCGCTCAGCCCAGTCACCAAAACGCTCATACTTGCGCGCATGTTTGGCATAGGTCTCAACAAGCTTGCGCATAACCTTAGCCAGAGTCGGCCAACGAGGAGGCTCATTAGGAATAAAAGCTACCACAACTTTGGAGAACTTGGGCTGACTGATGCGGTTAGAAATCTTACCGCCAGCCATGATTACCAGACCGTCACCTTCCTTATCTGCCAGAGGCAATGACGGACACATAGTGTAACAGTTACCGCAGAACATACACCTTTCCTGTTTAATGGCTACGGTCTTAACCTCTTTTTCCTCACCAGACTCTGTTGTGATTTTTGTCTTGGTTGGGCGAATAGCGCCAGTTGGACAGGCTGCTACAGCCAGAGGAATCTCACACAAATTATCCAGCCACTCATGGTCAATGATTGGAGGCTTGCGGTGATAACCAAGAATAGCAATGTCTGAGCAATGTACAGCACCGCACATATTCAAACAACATGCCATAGAAATACGCAATTTAGCAGGTAATTCCATCTTCTGGAATTCCTCAAAAAGCTCGTCCATAACAACTTTAACAGTAGCAGATGCATCAGTAGCAGGAGTATGACAATGGATCCAACCCTGAGTATGAACAATATTTGTAAGGCCAGCACCTGTACCACCAATGGGGAACTTGTAACTTCCACCAGGATGCTTGCGGCTGGTAAGATCTTCTTTTAAAGCTTCAAGCTTATCTTTACTGTCAACCATGAACTCAATATTGTTTCTGGTGGTAAAACGAACATATCCGTCACAATGTTTATCAGCAATGTCACAGATTTCACGAATAGTCTCAACACTCAACAGTCTTGGAGAGCCACAACGAACAGTATAAACTTCGTCTCCGCTCTCAGCCTTGTGCATCAAAACGCCAGGTTCCAGGATTTCATGATAGAGCCATTTACCTTTATTTTTCTTAATAACAGGTGGTAAAAAGTCTGCATAATATCTTGGGCCAATATCAGTAATCCTGCCTTCCATAGGCTTGTCAGGATTGTAATAGCCAGAAGGAACAAAAGTCATTTTTTACCTCCCCTATCTTTGATGGAGTTTTCTGAATTCTTTAATATCACGCTGCCAGCCGCCAGGAACTTCTTCTTCCTTCCAGAAGATATATGGATTGTGTCTTGGTTCCTGTACATGTTGAGGAACAGGCTTAATTCCAGTTACCTCCAGGAGTTTCTGGAAGCCCTGACGCTTAATCAATTCACCCAGACGCTCACGGTTTTTACCTTCTTCCATCCACCAATCCCAGATATTCTCAATTATTTCCTTGATCTCATCATAAGGAGGCTCAGCCTTGATAAAAGGCACAAGCAAAGAACCCATCTGTGCACCATCCAGAATAGGAGCCTTAGCACCGACAAGGATCGACAATCCACGATCATTACCAATACGCAGGGCTCTGGGCATGGTGTTGATACAATGCATACAACGTACACATTCTTTATTGTCAATGATCAACTTACCATCTTCCAGTCTCATGCATTGAGATGGACAAAGATCAATTACTTCTTTTTGAATATCAAATGGGCCCCAATCACGACTAGCATGAGCACCTGCATTTGGCTTTAACTCTCCACCAATATAGGCAGCAACAGCTTCCTGATCAATGCGAATCTCATCACGCCAGGTTCCAATAAAAGACATATCAGAACGCGCAATGGAAGCCACGCAACCATTGGGGCAGCCATCAAATTTAAACTTAAATTTATAGGGGAAGGCCGGCCTGTGCAACTCATCCTGATACTCCATGGTCAATTGATAACAAAGCTCTTGAGTATCATAACAGGCGAACTCGCAGCGTGATTCACCCAGACAACAGGCAGGAGTCCGCAGGTTAGAGCCAGAGCCTCCAAGATCCTGATCCATTTCGTGGGTCAAGGTGCCAAAAATTTCTTCCAGTTGCTCTGTTCTGGTGCCCAACAATACGATGTCACCAGTAGAACCATGCATATTAGTCAAGCCAGAACCGCGGAAATCCCACAAATCGCAAATCTGACGCAAATATTCAGTAGTATAATACTTTCCAGCGGGCTGGTTCACACGCATGGTGTGAAAGTGAGCAACACCAGGAAACATCTCTGGCTGGTCGCAATAACGTCCAATAACACCACCACCATAGCCAAAAACACCTACTATACCACCATGCTTCCAGTGCGTGGTGCCATCCTTAAAAGACATCTCCAGAACACCCAGCAAATCATCACAAACATCAACTGGAATCTGATAAGGTTTACCAGCTTCCTCCATTTCTTTGGCTTTCTGATGCCTGGCCTCAGACTGCCTCTTGATTTCAGACACGAAACTTGGCCATGGACCACTTTCCAGTTGGTCCACCATAGGGGTTTCATGTTTAGGCATTGCAGTTCCTCCTTAAAAAAATAATTGTTACGCCCATATTTAAAAAACCGCCCTACCTTCTCTGGCACAGAGAGCAGGTAACGGTTTAAACCACAAATTTACCTTCTGTCACTTTCATTTGTGAATTTTCACACAACAACAACGTCTTGTCAACCAAAAATTAAATTTTCCTGGAAACTTCCTGCTACTTAAAGTCGCCTGCAAAAAGTCGAAACTCGCAAATTACAACTGGCGGGGACAGGCGAACGAGTAATGATTTCAAACAGTTACAATCGTCACACCGCTCGCTATCGCTGTTCGCCTGTCCCCGCACGGAAACATTTACTTTTTGCAGGCGACTCTACATATCAACGATATTGTTCAATCTCCTGAAGTATCTCAGGAGCAACCTCATACCCGGTCTCCATAGCTTTATCAAAACACTCAATAGCCTTTTTATGTTCCCCCTTTTCCAGATAGGCTAACCCCATATTATTATAGGCTGGTCCGAATCTGGGTTCCAATTCTATTGCCTTCCTGGATTGCTCAATGCAACCGTCTAAATCACCTTCCATAAGGTAAGCGCTGCCTAATGTAGCATGTGCCTGAACAAATTTAGGATCAAACGCGATAGCCCGCCTGACACTGGCTATGGCCTTATCAACCTCATTTTTTTGCAAATAAACAAATCCCATGTTCCCATGAGGTACAGCAAATCGAGGGCGTATTTTAGATGCCATCTGATTATAACTAAAACATGCATCAAGATCGCCCTCATACATAGCTATCCCCCCCAACTGAACATAGGCTTCAGCCAGATCCGGAGAACATTGGATGGCTTTTTTAAATGCTGTTTTAGCTTTTTCAAATTCCCGCTTAGCGAGATAAGCAACTCCTAAATTATATTGGGTTATTCCGCAATCAGGATTAGCTGTAAGCTTAGCCTGTAACTCTTCAATCTGTTCATCAATTGTCATTTTTTGCTGTTCTTGATTCATACTTGCATCCTTATAAGGTTTTTTTAAACTCTTTATTTTCTCTCTTTAATAACCCATGATACCATAAAGAAAATTCATACATGCCGCGGTAGCGGTCATCTCCATTAACTATCCCTAAACAAATTTCCAGAACTCCTTGACCATATGCGTTGCTGTAATCTTCCGGATGAAATTCAGACAAAAAATCTCTCACTAGCTGCTTGGTTGTTCTGTTAGTGGCATCTGTTTTTACCTTCCTGGGATCTTTAGGCTCCTGAAAAGGATCCCATTTTTCATAACCTATACGATCAATAAATTTTTTACGTCTCGGGGATAGAGATTCATAAATCGCCCTTTTTTGCTTTTCCTGTTCCTCAACAAAATGATGCATTTATTCTCCCTCCCCTAAAACCCATTCAGAGGTTGTTTTTTGAGCTTGAGGGACAGACGGGTTCTTTATTATGCCCAGATATGACTCATCATATTCTGTTAAAAGGGCCATTGAAACAGGCACTAAAACTGTATGTAATTGAGTATATCTGGTATTCAGGCTCAAAACCAAATCCTGACTTATCTGAAATAACTTCTCATAAATCTTATCCATATTTACTGTCGGATAAGACTGCCCGGGCTCAAAACCTGAAAGCCCACAAGAATGACTCTTCTGATGAATAGCCATGGGTATGCCGTACACCCGACAGGTAACTGGTCTGAAGTCGTATAGTTCACATTTGTTATCCTCGCTAAGCAAGGGACAGCGAACTCTTTTTTTTGCTATTTCGGATAAAATTTGTTCCTCATCCTCACCCTTTTGCTGGGCTTTAAAGGCTTGTCTTTTGATTCTATAAATTTGACGATCAGCTTTATCTGCCCGAACAAGTATTTCATTTCTCTTGTTTTTATCTAATTGATTAAAGTGATGATTCAAGTAAAGGGCCTCAATGAGCGGCAGATCAAAAAGTGCATAACAGCAATCACTGCATCCAGGTGTACATTTGACTTTATCAGGATAGTCCTCTTTAACTTTTGAGAATATATTATCCACTTCTTTTAAGAAGACTTCATACTGCTTAAAATAGTAACCAAAATCAAAATCCATTCAATTACTCCATTTTTTTTAAGTTCAACGTTCAAAATTCGACGTTCGACGTTCGACGTTTGTTTCTTAGTAGTTGTGATAATATTGCAGCAAAAATCTCAAACTTCTGCCCTCAAAGTTTCTTACCATTATTCAGAGTCGCCTGCAAAAAGTCGAAACTCGTAAATTACGGCTAGCGGGGACAGGCGA
>CAJXJU010000047.1 GCA_913055195.1 uncultured Desulfohalobiaceae bacterium
TGGTTGATAACAAGACGAAATTAGTAAATATATTTCCTGTCCGTTTCAGGTACCCGGCCAATATACCAATACACCAATAACCAATAACCAATATACCATCCGAGCACCTAAAACGGACTGTCAATTTTTCTCTTAATCAACCATATTCTCTGTCCGTTTTAGGTGCTCGGCTGGGGGAGGGTTATATGCATAATGAATTTACAGCAATAATTGAAAAAGATGGAGACTGGTATATTGCCTATTGTGCAGAAATTCCTGGTGCTAATGGTCAGGGTAAAACCAGGGAAGAATGTCTGGACAATTTGAGAGAAGCAATTGAATTGATTTTGGAAGAACGGCGAGAGGAGTCTCTGGCAGGGATTGTTCCTGAAGCGCAACAAGAATTAATAGCAGTTGGATGAAACGAAGAGAGTTAATCAAGCATTTGAGACAGCACGGCTGCTATCTTAAACGAGAAGGAAATTCTCATTCATTATGGTGTAATCCTCTTACGGGACATTTTGAAGCTGTACCAAGGCATACAGAAATACCAAATAAATTGGTACGGAAGATATGTAAGGCGTTATCAATAAAAGTAATTGGATAAAGGAGAAAATAATTATGAAAGTTTATTACGAACAGGATGCTGATTTAAAGGTCTTACAAGATAAGACAATTGCTATTATTGGCTATGGCAGTCAGGGGCATGCCCATGCCCAGAATTTGCGTGATTCCGGTTTGAACGTCATTGTAGGGCAAAGACCTGGAGGGCCTAACTGGCAACTCGCGCGTGAACATGGTTTTGAGCCTGTGTCAGCCTCTGAGGCAGCGGTCAAGGCTGATATGATTCAAATTTTAGTACAGGATCAGTATCAGCCCAGAGTGTTCAAAGAGGAAGTACTGCCTAATTTGACAGCAGGCAAGACTCTGGTCTTCAGTCACGGGTTTAATATTCATTTTAATCAAATTGTGCCCCCACAAGATGTAGATGTGGTTATGGTTGCTCCTAAAGGGCCTGGACATCTGGTGCGGCGAGAATATGAGCGTGGCGGCGGGGTGCCTGCTCTGGTTGCTGTGCATCAGGACTTTAGCGGAGAGGCCCTGGCCAGGGCACTGGCTTATGCTAAAGGCATAGGAGCGACTCGTTCAGGTGTAATTGAAACGACCTTTGCCGAAGAGACAGAGACTGATTTGTTTGGTGAGCAAGCTGTTCTTTGTGGCGGCGTGAGTGCCTTGATTCGGGCTGGATTTGAGACTCTGGTTGAGGCTGGTTATCAACCAGAAGTGGCCTTTTTTGAATGTATGCACGAGTTAAAGTTGATTGTTGATTTGCTTTATGAAGGCGGGTTTAAGAAAATGCATTATTCTATCAGTGATACGGCTGAATATGGAGATTACACGCGTGGGCCAAGAGTTGTTGATTCCCGCGTTAAACAGGAGATGAAAAAGATCTTAAATGAAATTCAGGATGGTAGTTTTGCTCGTGAGTGGATCCTGGAAAATCAGGCCGGCGCTCCCAGGTTTCAGGCTTTGCGTCGTAAAATGAATAATCATCAGATAGAAGAAGTGGGAGATAAGTTGCGGGAAATGATGGCCTGGCTGAAGAAATAAGGAAAAGAGGTTAAGAAGTTGGGAAGACTTGCCCGGTGGAATTTCTTGCTATTCCACCGGGCAAGTCCTGTTGAATTTCTTGCTATTCCACACCCCTTATTTTCCCATCTTCTTTTTTAGACTATGAACCAGGAACTAACTTCAGAGCAGGGAAAGTGGGCCAGCCGTTATGCCTATCTGGTTTTTTCCGGGCAGATAACCCGGGAAGAACTAAATAGGGCTATGGAGATGGCCAGGAAAAGCAATAGAGACCTGGATGACATACTCATGCAGGTCTTTAAGATTGACAAAAAGGAGTTAGGCAAGTCCCTGCAACTTTATTATGAAACAGAGTTTGTCCCCTTTGATCCTTCTATAGAGCCTCCCTTTGAGCTTTTTGAAAAGAGAAGATTGGATCCTGATTTTTTAAAAAGATATGGTTGGGTTCCATTTAAGAAAACTGGCAAAACCATCGAAGTTCTCATGGTCAACCCGTTTGATCTGGGGAGACTGGACGAGATCAGGTTTATTTTCGGCACCAGTAACATACATCCTAAAGTTTCCACTGCTCATGACATTGAACAATTTATTGAGCATTTTTATCAGCAATTAAGTTTAGACCAGGAACTGGCATCTCTGGTTGATGACATAGACATTGATGTTGAGACTGAGCAAGAGCATGAACAGGAAAAAGGAGAGTTAAGCGAGCATGACAGTGAAGTTGTTCGTCTGGTTAATGCTTTACTTGTGGAAGCGTGGCGCAAGAATGCCTCTGATATTCATATAGAACCAAATGTCCGGGCCAGATATTGTTCCATCAGGTTTCGTGTTGATGGCACCTGTCATGAGTTTCGCAAGATTCGTTACGGGCTGGCCAGGCCTTTGATCTCCAGGATCAAGATAATGTCCAATCTGGATATAGCGGAGAGGCGGTTGCCTCAGGATGGAAAGCTTAAAATTAAGCTGCCGGATCGCAATAAACTTATTGAATTTCGTGTAGCTGTAATCCCAACGATTGAAAATCAGGAAGATGTTGTTTTGCGTCTTCTGGCTTCTGGAAAGCCCATGTCTCTGGAGAAATTGGGGCTTTCAGAGTCAAACCTTCAGGCTTTCCATAAAATGATACACAAACCTTATGGTCTTATTTTAGTGGTCGGGCCTACAGGTTCTGGTAAGACTACAACTTTGCATTCAGCATTAAGTTATATCAATACGCGTGAACGCAAGATATGGACTGCTGAAGACCCTGTTGAGATTACCCAGGAGGGATTAAGACAGGTTCAGGTGAATCCCAAAATCGGCCTCACTTTTGCCGCTGCTTTGCGTTCTTTTTTGCGGGCAGACCCTGATGTTATTATGATTGGTGAGATGCGTGACAAAGAAACCGCGCATATTGCCATTGAGGCTTCTCTTACCGGGCATCTGGTCTTTTCTACATTGCACACCAACTCAGCACCAGAGACCATCACCAGGCTGTTGGACATGGATCTGGATCCTTTTAATTTTGCCGATTCTTTGCTTTGTGTGCTGGCTCAGAGGTTGGTTAAAACTTTGTGTTCCAGGTGTAAAAAAGAGTATATTCCATCTGATAAGGAGATAAAAGAATTAATGCACGAGTTTGGCCCGGGATTTGAGAAATACGCGCATGAATTTTTAAATAAGCCGGTTTTATATCAGGCCAGAGGATGTCGCCATTGCACCGGAGGATATAAAGGCAGGATTGGTATTCATGAGCTTATGCTCTCTTCAGAGTACCTCAAAAATTTGATCAAGTATCGTGAGCCAACAGAAAAGATTCGAGAACAGGCCATTAAAGATGGGATGCTGACTTTAAAGCAGGATGGTATTTTAAAGGTGTTACAGGGCATTACTGATATGTCTCAAGTCAGGGCCGTAGCTGGATAAGGAAGTAATTATGCAATATGAAGATGTTTTATCCTTAATTGGCCGGACTCCTCTGGTGGAGATAAGAAAACTCAATCCTTACAAAAAGGTAACGGTACTGGCTAAATTAGAAGCAGTAAATCCAGGCGGATCTATCAAGGACAGGGTAGCCCTGGCCATGATTGAGGCTGCAGAAAAATCAGGTCAGCTAAACAAAGACAGGATAGTTATTGAGGCCACTTCCGGCAATACAGGTATCGGTCTGGCCATGGTTTGTGCGGTAAAAGGATATAAGTTGAAACTTTTGATGCCGGAGTCTGCTTCTGAAGAGAGAAAGCGGATCATGCGTGCCTATGGGGCAGAAATTGTGCTTACACCAGGACATCTGGGCACGGATGGCGCCATAGAAGAGGCCTATCGTTTAGCCAGAGAAGAGCCAGATAAATATGTGCTTATGGATCAGTTCAATAATCCTGCCAGCATTGCTGCCCATTATCAGACTACAGGCAAGGAGATATGGGAACAGACAGGGGGAAAAGTAACCCATATAGTGGCCTGCCTGGGTACTTCTGGCACTATTATGGGCATTACCAGAAAGATAAAAGAGCTGAATCCAGGCGTGCAATGCATTGCTATTGAACCTTATGCCGGGCACAAGATTCAGGGTCTAAAAAATATGCAGGAGTCCTATCCTCCTGGTATTTATGATAAAACGATCCTGGACAGGATCTTACATGTTGAGGATGAAGAGGCATTTGAAATGTGCCGCAGGCTGGCCAGAGAGGAAGGTTTATTTGTGGGCATGAGTTCAGGGGCAGCTCTGGCCGGGGCATTGAGCGTTGCCAGAGAGCTTGATGCTGGAACGGTTGTCACTATTTTTCCTGATGGAGGAGAGAGATATTTAAGCACTTCTCTTTTTGTTCCTCCAGAGAGGCGCGGTATTAAAGTCTTTGATCTTTATAAAAGAGAAGAGATTGGCCTGCGCATAGAAGACAAAAGTGGTGGCCCAAATTTATTTACATTTGGCCCGAGCATGGATGCTCTGGATGAATTTGAACCCTGGCGCAGGATTGTGTTTTTTGATGTCCTGAACCGCTATTTACGCCAGAAGGGCCATGACTCCACTCTGGTTGTGGGGCTGGCTGATTTTGATGATAGGACTCTTGATGCAGCCAGAAAAGCAGGCCTGAGCAGAAAAAGATTTTGTCAGGTGGCAAAAGATAAGATCCATAACCTGGCTGCCAGACTCAACATTCATACTGGTACCAGGTTTGTCTCTGCATCAAAACATACAGATATAGCCATTGAAATATGCCAGAAACTTTTATCCAGAGGCACGGCCTATGAAAAACTCAGGTCTGTTTATTTTGATGTGCGCCGGGACAGGGAATACGGAGCATTGATCCAGATGGATCTGTCCAAGATATTTCCAGGCAAGACAGTGGATCTGGAAAGTTATGTCAAAGATAACCCGCGCGATTTTACCCTGTTGAAGCGGGCCAGCTTGCAGGATTTAAAAGAAGATAACGTGTTAAAAACCAGTTGGGGTAATGTCCGGCCTTCCTGGTATTTGCAGCAGGCCAGCGCGGCAATGGCTGGTTGTGAACGGGTTGATGTGGTACTGGCAGGACAGATCCATGCCTTTCCTCATGTGGATAATTTAAGGAGCATCTGGAAAAATGCCTTAAATATGGTGCCACAGGCCTGGATGATTTCTCAGTCAGTTGAATTTAAGGAACAGGGTCAGGACAGTCCTGCAGGTATAAATCGTTTTCTGGATCAGGACTTGAAACCATTGGCCATCAGGATGTGGCTTTTGTCTGCATCCTATCACAAGGTTCTTGTGTCTGAGGCAGACAGTAGCCGCGGCAGCGTGTATATGTGGTTGAAGAACTGGGCCAGGGTTCAGGATGTGCTGGTCAAACTCAAATTTTTTACCTGGAAGGGAAAAGGAATCAGACCTCTGGTGGAGCAGGCTGTTTTTGATTTAAAAAAGAGCCTGCAAACAGCTCTTGAACATGATTTAAGCCTGCATAAGTTCTGGCCGGTTCTTTTTAACATGACCAGAGTTGCCCACAAATTGATGGATGAAAAAGAGCTGACCTTTGATGAAGCAGAATTTCTGGAGCAGAACCTAAAGAGTATGGATGATGTGCTGGGGATACTTGATTGGCAAAACCTGCCCATACGTCCTGACGAGCTGTCCGGCGAGATTAAAGAGATTCTTGCCAGAAGAAGTAAAGCCAGAAAGGAGAAAAATTTTGAGCTGGCTGATGCTTTGCGCGATGAGCTTGTCAGGATGGGATACCGGGTTGTTGATACTGCCGGGGGGGAGATGGTGTTTAAGGAAGGATGAAGTATGAAGGATGAAGGATGAAGGATGAAGGATGAAAAGGGAAGGATGAAGTATGAAGGATGAAGTATGAAAAGGTAAGGAGGAAGGAGGAAAGATGATGAATGACAGGATTTTCTGGATTGCTTTTGGCGATGTGCATGAAAATCTGGCCAGATTGGGCTATGTTTCTGAAATTGATAAGGCCAGCGCCGTACTTATCTCCGGAGATTTGACCAATGTCGGTACAAAAGCAATGGCCAGACACTTGATTGAACAGATAAAAGCTTATAATTCTGCTATTTACGCCCAGATTGGCAATATGGATACGAGAGAGGTGGAAAAGTACTATGAGGAGATAAATATTAATGTGCATAATAAGATAATTCCTCTTTCATCAGAAGTATCGTTGTTAGGGCTTGGGTATTCCATTCCTACGCCGTTTGGCACTCCATCAGAAGTTGAAGAAAAACAAATGGAATTGTGGCTTGCTGATATGATGGGGCCAGCGCGTGAGAGTAAACATCTTATCTTTATGACACATACTCCTCCTTTTCAGACAATTACGGATAAACTTACTTCAGGGGTTTCAGTGGGCAGTCCGGCTGTGCGTAAATTCATTGAAGATGTCCAGCCAGAAGTGTGTATTACCGGCCATATCCATGAGGCCAGAGGAGTGGATTATATTGGCAGGACAAAGGTTATAAATCCCGGTAATTTTGGCGCTGGCGGATATGTGAAGATAGTGTTTGATGGTGAAAAATTGGATGCAGAGCTTTTGCAGGCGTAAATAGGGGAGTAATAACAGGGTAAAAATGAAGCTCTATTCCTGGAATGTGAATGGTTTTCGGGCTGTTGTGAAGAAGGGGTTCTGGGACTGGTTTTACAAATGTGGAGGTGATGTCATCTGCCTTCAGGAAATCAAGGCCCATCCCGACCAACTGGACGAAAAAAACAGGTCAGCGCAGGGATATGAAGTGGTATGGAATCCGGCCAGGCTAAAAAAAGGTTATTCAGGAGTAGCCAGTTTTTATCGCGTGAGTCCTTTAAAGATTTCTTTTGGGCTGCCAGAGAGTTCTTTTCAAGGTGAAGGCCGGCTGATTTTGATGGAATTTGAAAAGTTTTTTTTGTTTAATGTTTATTTCCCCAATGGTCAGATGAGCGAGGAGCGTTTGCAGTTTAAATTACAATATTATGATGAATTTTTAAACTATGCGCAGAGTTTAAGAAAACATAAACCTGTTATTGTTTGTGGTGATTTTAATACAGCGCATAAAGAAATTGATCTTAAAAATCCTAAATCCAATGAAGATCGTTCTGGATTTTTGCCCATTGAACGGGCATGGCTGGATAAGTTTATTGCCAGTGGTTATATAGACACTTTTAGAATGTTTAATCAGGAGCCAGGACAATATACCTGGTGGACTTACAGGTTTGGCGCGAGAAAACGCAATGCTGGTTGGCGGATAGATTATTTTTTTGTATCAGAAGAGTTAAAAGATAATGTCAGCAGGGCCTGGATCGAACCAGAGGTCATGGGATCAGACCATTGCCCAATAGGTCTGGAAATAGAGGTGTAGGGGCAATTCGGCTGGTTGCCCAAAAAGGAAATCAAGAGCATGGGAATCTGGTCTGAATCAGTCATAAAATTTTCTGTTTCCAGCAACACAGCAAAAGCGTCTGCCTGGCTGGATCTGGTGCAGATGCTTACTGGAGCGGGGCTTGTTTTGTTTATGTGGGCACACATGCTGCTGGTATCCAGTGTGGTAATCAGTCCCGGACTTATGAATGCTATTGCTGCCTTTTTTGAGGAGACTGGCCTGGCACAGGTTGGTGGTCCAATAATTGGTGGTGTATTTTTGTTTCATTTTATTGTTGCTGCCAGAAAAATGCCTTTTCGTCTTCAGGAACAAAAAACTTTCTGGCAGCAATCTGTTATGCTTAACCATGCTGACACATGGCTCTGGTTGGTGCAGGTTGTTACGGCTATAGTCATTTTGATTATGGGTTCGATTCATATATGGGAGGTTTTAACGAATTTACCCATTACAGCAGTCAGGAGCGCGGCCAGGGTACAGAATGGTTTCTGGCTTGTCTTTTATTTGATTTTACTGCCTCTGGTGGAGTTGCATGTAAGTATTGGTTTTTACCGCATTGGAGTAAAATGGGGCCTTATCAAAAGACAAAATCGCTCTCAGGCCATGAAGGCAAAAAAGATATTG
Source organism: uncultured Desulfohalobiaceae bacterium (assembly GCA_913055195.1). Lineage (GTDB taxonomy): Bacteria > Desulfobacterota > Desulfovibrionia > Desulfovibrionales > Desulfonatronovibrionaceae > Desulfovulcanus. The sequence continues at coordinate 8,008 of CAJXJU010000047.1, forward strand.
TTTGGCATTTTCATGTTTATTGGATTAACAACGCTCTTGCGTTTTTATTTTTTATAA
>CAJXJU010000048.1 GCA_913055195.1 uncultured Desulfohalobiaceae bacterium
AGCATCGCCAGCAATTATAAAAATATCATCCCTCTTTTCGCATTCTTCTACTATTCTATTAATAAAAGTGTTTCTCATTTTTACAAAAATTTTTTCTCGTAACCAGTTGAAATAACTCAACACTTAGAACTTAAAACTCAACACTTCCTCCAAAAACAGAGTTTTTGCAGAAGAATCACTCATAGCTCTTTTAAAGCCATTTCCTTTATTTCATCAGTTACAATAAAATAATGCCACTTTAATTCATTTTCCATAAAGGAAATGCCCTTCCCTTTTATTGTATCGGCAATAATTATTTTTGGTTTACCCTCATTTGCACAATCAAAAGCATTTAAAAGTTCCTCAAAATCATGTCCATTAACTCTCAAAACTTTCCAGCCAAAAGCCTTCCATTTATCTTCAGCGGGTTCATAATGGCAGAGATCTGAAGGCCTACCATAACCCTGTAAATCGTTTCTATCCAGAATTGCTGTAAAATTATCAACTTCCAATTTGCTTGCAAACATGGCGCCTTCCCAGATTGACCCCTCTTGAGCTTCTCCATCCCCAATTACCACGTAAACCCTTCTTTTTTCTTTTTTTAATTTAAATCCATACGCCAGGCCAAGGCCAAGATTAAATCCATGCCCAAGAGAACCTGTTGAGGCTTCAATATATTGAGAAGTAAATCTATCCAGATGTGCTGGAAGTGTCCCATTATTTTGATAATATCCCTCAAGATCAGAGTCAGATATTAACCCCTTTTCATTAAGGGTGCAATAAAGCGCCATTGCTCCATGTCCTTTACTTAAAATAAAAACATCTCTCTGTTCCCACGGCACCAGATTTAATTTATAAAAATAAAGTGAGGCAAGAATATCTACACAGGAAAGACACGTGCCAACATGGGGAGAACCAGACCTATTAGCAATCTTAATAATTTTTCTTCTAATTTTTTTTGCTTTTTTAACTAGATAATCTATTTCCATCAATTTAAGCTCACTTTAATTTTGTTAAAAACGATAATTCAGACTTTTTGCAGTTAAATCTAATAACCAATATACCAATAACCAATATACAACAAAGGAGATGTTATGGATTTTAAAAAAGTTGTTTTGCCCGATTCTGAGATACCGCGTCAGTGGTACAATATCCTTGCTGACCTCCCAACCCCCCTGGATCCGCCTCTTCATCCGGGAACAGGAGAACCGGTTTCTGCTGATGACCTGGCGCCCATCTTCCCCATGAACCTTATTGAGCAGGAGGTAAGCCAGGAGAGATTTATTGATATTCCTGAGCCTGTGCTGGAAAAATACGCGTACTGGCGTCCATCACCACTTTACCGGGCAAGGGGACTGGAAAAGGCCCTGGATACTCCGGCCAGAATCTATTACAAACACGAAGGTGTAAGCCCTGCTGGCAGTCACAAACCAAATACTGCCATTCCCCAGGCCTATTACAATAAAGTAGCCGGAACCAAAAAAATATGTACCGAGACCGGCGCAGGCCAATGGGGAAGCGCGCTCTCTTTTGCCTGCTCCCTGTTTGGGCTGGAATGTGAAGTTTACATGGTCAGAATCAGCTATGATCAAAAGCCCTATCGCCGTATTATGATGGAAACATGGGGAGGTAAATGCATAGCCAGCCCAAGTGACAAAACAAATACAGGCAGGGAAATCCTGAAAGTTGATCCAGACTCACCAGGCAGCCTGGGAATCGCCATCAGCGAGGCTGTTGAGGCTGCTGTCACCGGAGAAGGAACCAAGTATGCACTGGGAAGCGTTTTAAACCATGTTCTGTTGCATCAAACAATTATAGGGCTGGAAGCACAAAAGCAAATGGAAATGATTGATGAATATCCTGATGTAGTCATTGGCTGCGCCGGAGGAGGAAGCAATTTTGCAGGTCTGGCCCTGCCCTTTGTGCGAGATAAAATTCATGGCAAACAAATAGAAATCCTGGCAGTTGAGCCAGCCTCGTGTCCCACAATGACCAAAGGCCCTTATGCTTACGATTTTGGCGACACAGCAAAAACCACTCCTCTTCTGCCCATGCACACTTTAGGGCATAATTTCATGCCAGCCCCACTCCATGCCGGCGGCCTCAGATACCACGGAATGGCTCCTGTTGTCAGCAAACTGGTGCTTGATAACCTGGTTACTCCCCTTTCTGTTCATCAGATGGAAACCTTTTCAGCCGGTGTAACCTGGGCCAGAATCGAAGGCTATATTCCCGCGCCTGAAACCAACCATGCCATTGCCGCTGTAATTCAGGAGGCTAAAAAAGCTAAAGAAGAAGGAAAAGAAAAGGTTATTGTCTTTACATGGAGCGGACACGGGCTGGTTGATATGGCTGCTTATGAAGCATATTTTGCTGGCAAACTTTCTGATTATGCCATGCCTGTGGAAGAAATTGAAAAATCCCTCAAAGAACTGGAAGGTCTGCCCAAACCAGGCCAGAAAAATTCTTAAAAAAACAAGGATGAAGGATGAATAATTTAGATAAAAGAAACATTTTTAAATTTTGCCTGACTTTTTACCAGACAAAAAACTTCATCCTTCATCCTTCCTACTTCATACTTACACAATGAGCCAGTCAACACAAAACAACCCCATAACACCGCGTGCAAACGATTTTCAAATCCGCTGCCCCAGGCTAGGACATCAGGTACCTTTTTCGTATTGCCGCCGCGAAAACCAGGGTCTGCCCTGCTTCAAGACCATTTCCTGCTGGCAACCCTACTTTCCGGTTGAAGAATTCCTGCGCCAGGAACTTACCCCGGAAGAGTGGCAAAAAACTTTTGAAAACCCGCCCAAACCAAAAATTTTGAGCCTGGTGGAGTTGATACAGAAGGCAAAAGAAAAATGAACATTATCATTGCCGGCGCAACAGGTGATATTGGCACGGCCATTTCTCTTTTCATTAGCCGCAAACATCCTGACGCGAATTTGCTTCTTCTCTTCAGGGATGAAGCCAGAAAACAAATCCTCAAAAAACAACTGGAGGGCCAAAACGCCCAATTCCTCCCCATTACAGATCCCTTTGCCAATGAAGAAATAATCCTGCATGCTTTCTCATCCTTTACACCCCATGCCTTTATCAATGCCATAGGAGATGGATTTTATGCAAAAGTAGAAGACGCAAAGCTAGGGCTTATGGATGCATCCTATGAAGCAAATTTCAAAGTCCCATTTTATTTATCACAACTTGCCTATAAAATCTTTTTAAAACAAAAAAACGGCCACATCATCTTTATCAACTCTGTCTCAGGATTGGAAGGATTTCCTTATGGGGCCTTATATTGTCCTTTTAAATTTGCTTTAAAAGGACTTGCTGATGTTATGTATAAGGAAGGAAAACGATATGGCATCAGGGTAAGCTCTATTTACCCCGGTATAGTTAAAACCAGACTTTTAAATAAAATGCCTTTTGTCCCCAAAAAAGGCATTTTAAGGCCGGAAGAAGTAGCTCGTGCGGTTGATTATTTGCTGCGCCTGCCACCTGAAGCAGAAGTGAAAGACCTTGTGCTCAAGAACTGTACACTTACATGGCGGTGAGTATCAGGGTTATCTCATCTTAATTTCGTTGATATAGCTCGTTTTTAGGTTTTTTAGACTTGGGCCAAGGCCACATGCTGTAGCACATAATGAAATGTATCGTAAGTTAATAGATTCCTATATGCTAAGGCATAAGGTTAAGCCAGGAATAACTGGCTGGGCACAGATTAATGGCCTGCGTGGCGAGACAGATACAGTGGAGAAGATGGAAAAAAGAGTGGAATATGATTTATATTACAAATTGGTCATTTTAATGTTAAGGAATAAAGATGTGGAAAATAGAATTTTACGACGAAAAAGTTATGAATGATACTTTTTCGTTACCGAAGAAAATCCTGGCGAAAATGTTGAGGGTTTTTGAAATAATTGAAGAACCTGGGCCACAACTCGGGGAACCATATACAAAACCTCTTTTCGATGGTCTTTTCGAGGTGAGGGCAAAGGGATAAGAGGGAATTGGGCGAAGCATTTTTTGTTACCAGAAAGGTAAAAAAATAATTATCTTGCACTCTTTTGTAAAAAAAGACCAAAAAATAAGAAAAAAAGATCTGGAAATAGCAATCGAGAGAAAAAAGGAGATTGATGATGAAAAGTAGACCTACATTTACAGAATTTAAGAAAAAAGCTTTGCAGGATAAAGAAGTAAGAATAGAATACGAAAGGCTTGGTCCATTGTTTGAGATCAAAAAAGAGCTTATTAAAGCACGTTTGCAAAAGGGACTAACGCAAGAAGATGTCGCAAAAATGATCGGTACATCAAAATCCAATATCTCAAGACTAGAAAGTCCAAATAGTTCGGTAATGCCCAATATCGCAACCATCTTGAAATATGCAGATGCACTTGGATGCAATATTGAATTTAAACTGACCGCACGTTAAAAAGAAGATAGGAGCTAGGTGGGTTGGGATGTTGGCGGAAGCAGAAGAGGAAGCTGAGAAGCTAAGAAGACTTGCCCTGTTGAATAGAAAGAAATTCAACAGGGTAAAGAAGATAGGAGAGTTCTGGGGTTGGCGGTAGTGTGGATGTTGAGGCGATATTTATTCTGATACAGAGGGCGTTTATAGCAGTAATAACCATTAAACAATAAGTAAAAACAGGAGTAAGTTTGAAAGAAACCCAAACAGTAGAATTTAAACAAACCTGGAAGGACGAATATCTTAAAACTATCTGTGCTTTTGCAAATAGCGATGGTGGTAGTTTGTATATTGGTTTAGATGATAACGGCAAAGCCGTAGGTATTGATAATGCCAAAGCATTAATTGAAATATTACCAAATAAAATAAATAACAAACTAGGTTTGCTTGTAGATATTTTTCTTCATAAAAAAGATAATCTTGAATATATTGAGATACGAGTAAACAAAACTTATGCACCAGTTTCTTATAATGGAAAATTTTATAAAAGAAGTGGTAGTAATACTGTTGAACTAAATGGAAGTAATCTGACAAACTTTTTGCTAAAAAAATATGGAAAAACCTGGGATGATATTGGAGTTGAAGAATTTGGTTTAGATGAGATAGATTTGGATACTATTGGAAAATTTAAAAGATTGGCAAAAGATAGGGTGCCAAATATAGAAGAGGAAGATGATTTAGAAGAGCTTTTAAGAAAATTAAATCTTTATGATGGCAAGTATTTAAAAAGAGCTGCTATTTTATTATTTGCTAAAAATCCTCAAAAATATTTTATACAATCTCACTCAAAAATAGGTAGATTTTTAAGTGAAACCGATATATTAACAAGCGATATAATAGAAGGAAATTTATTTCATCAAGTTGATAAAATAATGGATATTTTGAGGATTAAGTATTTAAAAGCATATATTAGTTTTGAAGGGATTCATAGAAGAGAAAAATTGGAATATCCTTATAATGCATTAAGAGAAGCGGTAATAAATGGTCTTATTCATAGAGATTATACAAATACGTCAAATTTACAAATAAAGGTATATGATGATAAGCTTGTAATGTATAATGGGGCAACTTTGAGTGAGGAAGTGCCAATAGACAAATTTGATAAACCACATCAGTCAAAACCTTTTAATCCTGTAATTGCGTCTGTATTTTACAAGGCCGGACTTATAGAAAATTGGGGAAGAGGAACAATAAATATCATAAACGATTGTATAACATACGGTTTGCCAAAACCTACATTTGAATATGAGTGGAGTGCTGTTAAGGTTACTTTTTATAAAGCTAAGATCAATTCTACCGAGCAAGCTACCGAGCAAGCTACCGAGCAAGCTACCGAGCAAGCTATACTTAACTTTTGCAAAGAGCCTAAAAGTACAAATGAAATTATGCAATATTTAGGATTAAAACACAGAGAGCATTTTAGATCGGCTATTTTAAAGCCTTTAATTGAAAAAGGCTTGTTGGAGTTAACAATACCAGATAAGCCAAAAAGTCCAAAGCAAAAATATAAAACAAAAAGGATAAATAAAAATAGTAAGGGCAGTTAATGGGGGATGTCCAGCAGTATTCAATATCTATGCCATGTCAGAGCAAGTAGGTGATGGGTGCATCCGCCAGTAGCGGGATTTCACCAATTACAACCGTATACACTAATACAAACAGTGCGGCTACCAAAAACGAAGTTTTTGCAGCCGCCTTATAGAGCCATGTTAAAAAGAATTTTTGATATTATTTTTTCTGGAACTGCGCTTGTTTTGCTTTCTCCACTATTTTTTATTATTTCCTGGTTAATAAAGAGAGAAGATAAAGGCCCGGTTTTTTATAAAGGCGAGCGTATTGGCCTGGGAGGACGGCCATTTCGGATGTATAAGTTTCGCACCATGGTGGTCAATGCTGATAAAATAGGCGCAAGTTCAACAGCTAAAGACGATCCGCGCATTACAAAAATCGGCGGTTTTTTAAGAAAATATAAGCTGGATGAGCTGCCGCAACTGATCAACGTGTTCAGGGGAGAAATGAGTATAGTTGGGCCGAGGCCCGAAGTAAAAAAGTTTACTGATTTGTTTTCAGAAGAGGAGAAAAAAATTTTAAGTGTCCGTCCGGGAATAACTGATTGGGCTTGTATCTGGAACTCGGACGAGGGAGAGCTTCTGGCCGGCGCTGATGACCCTGATAAAGTGTATATGGAAAAAATCAGGCCAACAAAAATACGTTTGCAATTAAAATATGTCCAGCAGCACGATCTGCTTGTGGATTTGCGCATTATTTATTATACGCTGCTGGTTATTATGCTGGGAGATAAGGTAAAAAAGAAAATACCGGAGCTGGCTGCCATAAAAGAGAAGGAGTAATTTATGTATGCAAAAGATTTTTTGCTTGGGCTTTATAAAATGATGCTCAGGATAAGGTTAACCGAGGAGAGTTTGATTGAGCCGATTTTAAATGGAGAGATTAAGACACCATGTCATCTTTATTCAGGTGAAGAAGCAATAGCAGTGGGTATTTGTGCGGCCCTGGAGAGAGATGATTATATCTTTGGTAATCATCGCTCTCATGGCCATTACATTGCTAAAGGTGGTGATTTAAAAAAGTTAGTTGCTGAAATTTATTGCAGGCAAACAGGGTGTTCCAGAGGACGGGGTGGCTCAATGCATACTATTGCTCCAGAAGCAGGATTATTAGGAGCTGCTCCAATAGTTGCAGGGACAATATCTCTGGCTGTGGGTGCTGCCCTGGCAGCAAAGATCAGAAAAGAGAAAAGAGTTGCGGTCAGTTTTTTTGGTGATGGCGCGACTGGCGAAGGGGTGCTTTATGAAAGCCTGAATTTTGCATCCTTAAAAAAATTACCTTTGCTTTTTGTGTGCGAAAACAACCTGTATTCAACACACATGCCTATTTTAGAGTGCAGGCCAGCTAAAAACATTTATCATATCGGAAAGCCATTTCAGGTGCTAAGTATGCAGGTAGATGGAAATGATGTTTTGAAGGTGTATGAGGCAGCCAGGGAGGCTGTTCGTGTTTGCCGTGAGGGAGATGGCCCTGTATTTCTGGAATGTTTGACCTATCGTCTGCGTGGTCATGTGGGACCTGATGATAATATTCAGGGCGTGCATACTGATATTCGGCCATCTGATGAGGTAAAAAGATGGAGAAAAAAAGATCCACTAACACGTTTTGAAAAATTTTTATTAAAAGAAAATTTGATTACCCGGAAGGATCTGGATAGAATTTATTCAGATGTTGAAAATGAAGTCGGGCAGGCGCATGAATTTGCCCATAATAGTCCATATCCTGAAAAAAGCGAGTTAAATAGCTATGTGTTCAAATAAGCGGGAACTTTCATTTAGTCTGGCCATCAATG
>CAJXJU010000049.1 GCA_913055195.1 uncultured Desulfohalobiaceae bacterium
TTTCGATATTCGGATTTCGAATTTCTCAACTTTCGGAACTCCGAAAGTTGAGAAAGAAGGATGATGGATGAAATAAAACAGTAGAAAGGTAAAGTTCACACTGAAATTTAAGCATCAACCCTTTCCTTTTCATCCTTCATCCTTCATCCTTCCTACTTCCTACTTCCTACTTCATCCTTCCCCATTACAGCCCCATCACTTCCTTAACTGTCTGTCCCAGGGTACCTAAATCTTCTGCAACGTATATCCCGGCGGCTCGTAAGGCTTCCATCTTGCTTTCAGCCGTGCCCTGACCTCCAGAAATAATCGCGCCGGCATGGCCCATACGCTTGCCTGGAGGAGCTGTCCTGCCGGCAATAAAGGCGACTACTGGTTTATTAAAGTTTTGTTTTATCCACTCAGCAGCTTCTTCCTCAGCAGTACCTCCAATTTCACCAACCATTACCACCCCTTGCGTTTCATCGTCATCTTTAAACATCTTGAGCAAATCTATAAAATTTGAGCCTGGTATCTGATCGCCGCCAATTCCAATGCAGGTACTCTGGCCCAGGCCTGCTAAAGTCAATTGATAATCAATCTCATAGGTCAAAGTCCCGCTGCGCGAAATCACACCTATAGTCCCTGGTGTATGAATATGACCAGGCATAATCCCCATTTTACACTTCACTGGCGGGGCAATAAGTCCTGGACAGTTAAGTCCAATTACCACGACATCTGGATGATTAGAAAGAAAGCGTTTGACCTTCATCATATCCAGAGTTGGAATCCCTTCGGTGATGCAGACGATCAATTTGATTCCGGCTGAAACAGCTTCATAAATAGCATCGCAGGCAAAGGCTGCTGGCACAAAAATCACTGAAGCGTTAGCTCCTGTTTCCCGCACAGCATCTTCAACTGTATTAAATACCGGCACTCCTTCCACCTGCTGGCCAGCCTTTCCAGGAGTTACGCCTGCAACAACTTTAGTCCCATAGGCAAGCATCTGGGTGGTATGAAAAACACCTTCCCTGCCAGTTATTCCCTGTACCAGTACACGCGTCTCATTATTGACCAGGATACCCATTTTGCAACTCCTTTACGACAAAATTTCTACTATTTTTGAGGCTGCATCACTCAAATCCTTACCTACTACAAAATTCAAACCTGAATCAGCAAGCATCTCGCGCCCCTGTTCTACATTAGTTCCTTCCAGGCGTACTAGAATAGGCACAGAAACTTCTACCTGTTTTGCAGCTTCAATCACACCCTGGGCCAATACATCACAGCGTAAAATTCCCCCAAAAATATTGATAAAAATCAATTTCACATTGGGATCAGATAAAATTATTTTAAAACCCTGGGCAATCATCTCAGCATTGGCACTTCCACCAACATCCAGAAAATTAGCCGGTTCAGCACCAGCCAGCTTAATTACATCCATTGTGGCCATAGCAAGGCCGGCGCCATTAACCATAATGCCAACATTGCCATCCAGCCTGACGTAATTGAGATGATATTTTGAGGCCTCATATTCCAGTGGATCAAGTTCATCTGGATCAAGCATTTCCTTAACATCAGGATGTCTGAAAAGGGCTGAATCATCAAAATTGAGTTTCGCATCAATGGCCAACAGATTGCCATCTTCAGTCAAAATCAGGGGATTTATCTCTGCCAGAGAACAATCCTTTTCAACAAAAAGACGTGTCAGGGCCATGAACATCTTGCCAGCCTGTTTTAGATCCACTCCCAGCTTAAAGGCCAGTGAACGGCACTGAAAAGGCAAAAGCCCCAAAAAGGGATCTATTGGCTCTTTAAAAATAAGCTCTGGTTTTTCTTTAGCCAGCTCTTCAATTTCCATTCCACCAGCCGGGCTGACCATCAGCACAGGGCAACGCCTGGCTCTGTCAATAACCATTCCAACATAAAACTCTTTTTTAATGGCAGCGCCCTCTTCTATCCAGACCTTACGCACAATGGTACCCTGGCCGCCAGTCTGATGCGTAACCAGAGGCTTACCAAGCATATTCTGAGTAATCTGCCTGGCCTCGTCCAGCGTCTTTGCCAGCTTAACTCCGCCTGCCTTGCCCCGTCCTCCAGCATGAATTTGAGCTTTGACAACTACAGGTAAACCCAGTTCATTTACTACGCCTTCAACCTCTTCCACCTGTGTTACCAATTTGCCCCTGGGCACTGGAATACCATAGCGGGCAAATAATTCTTTTGCTTGATACTCATGAACTTTCATCGACCTACTCCTTTAACTTTACCCCTTAATCCTTAACCCTTAATCCTTACCCCTTACCCCTTAATCCTTATCCCTTAATCCTTACCCCTTACCCCTTAATCCTTATCCCTTAATCCTTACCCCTCCACTACTTCCTGGTGTCTATAGTCCGGCAGTACAACAGGAGATTGTATCTCTGGTTCTATACCGGCTGCTTCAAGCTCTTTTAAATACTTCTCAATATGTTTCAGGGTTAAGGTTTTGACTTCCTGCCTTTGTTTTGCAAATTCAGCCGCCTTAGCACCAGCTCTTCGGCCAAAAACATTGGTGTCCAGCAAAGAATTACCCATCAAACGATTATCACCGTGCACGCCGCCTGCTACTTCTCCTGCTGCAAACAACCCTGGCACTTTTGTTTCACCATATTCATTGATTTCAAGCCCACCGTTCTGATAGTGCAAAGTGGGGAAAATAAGCATGGGTTCTTTAGCTATATCAATGCCATAACGCTTAAATTGCAGATATTTTCCGGCCAGAGCCTTGGCTACAGTGCCTTCGCCATGCAGCATGTCAATCATGGGAGAATCCAGCCAGATACCAACACGGCCTGTAGGAGTGACAACGCCATTGCCACGCTCCAGGCATTCACGGATAAACAAGGATGCTTCAACATCCCTTGGCTCTAATGGATAACAAAATCTCTCGCCATGATAATTTACTGGCTCACCGCCAAGGGTGCGCACCTTTTCTGTAATCAACATACCCACGCACTGCTCCGGGAAAACAGCACCTGTGGGATGAAACTGGGCATATTTCATATTTTTCAGGGGCACTCCCAGGCGATATGCTAAGGCAAGACCATCACCTGTTGCGCCATAATGATTGGTGGTGGCGTACCCATGCAAATGCAACCGGCCTGAGCCGCCAGTAGCCAGAATCACAGCCCTGGCTTTGACAACAATGTATTCTTCTGTATCCAGGTTATAAAATACAGCACCACCAATGGCCCCATCCTCATCCAGCAAAAGTTCAATGGCAGCACAAAATTCCAGTACTCTGATTTTGTCTTCGCGGTTACGCACCTCATCACGCAAAACACGCATAATTTCAGAACCGGTCATATCTGCAGAAGAATGCATTCTTCTGCGGCAAAGCCCACCGCCTTTCAATTCCTTCATGGTTCCGTCCGGTTCTTTATCAAACATCATTCCTAAATCTTCCAGCCATTTGATAACCAGAGGACCATCAGTCACCAATGCACGAACCAATTTCTTATCATTGGTAAAATGTCCACCGCCGATTACATCCAGAAAATGAAAATATGGAGAGTCATAGGGCAAATCCGCAGCCTGAATTCCGCCTTCTGCCATTACTGTATTGGCATCACCATGTCTAAGCTTGGTAACCATAAGTACATCAGCGCCATTTTCAGCAGCTAAAAGGGCAGCAGCACTACCTGCGCCACCACCGCCTATCACCAGAACATCAGTACTCAGATCAGGTGATTTTAACCTGGCCTCAAAACTCCCTGGCTCCAGCCAGGGACGGCCCTGAAGCACCGCCAATAGCTCTGGTTGCAGCATGTCCCCTTTGTTAGGGCCAACCTGCAGGGGTTTACGTTCCTCAGGTTTATAGTCTGGATGATATTTTTCCAGTACCTCCCGGTACTCATCCGGCGACAATTTTGGAAAATATTTCTGCTTTTTTGCTTCCTTTAAACGCTCAGACCTGGTCTTTTCAACATTGGCCAGGCTCTCCTGCAAACTTTCCGGATAACCAGATTTTTTCATCTTTTTCCCCTTTCTTATTTCAAACACTCACGCACTACTCTAAAATTAAATACTTTGTATCCTGTGGTTTCCAGGCTGGGTCATAAGGCTCTGGCTCCCATTCCCTGTCTTTATAACGCTGCCTTAACTCCTCATCAGAAAGACTTTCCAGTTCATCAAGCATCCAGTCAAATTTGCCAGCCTTGATTTGCTCCACTCTTTTGGCCAGGTGCTCGGCCTTTGGTTGAACATACTTGCCATACAAACGCCTGGCCAGCATGGCCACATGAAAATGCTGTATTTCAGCAGGGCAGCGCATACTACACATGCCGCACATAATACAACTGTGCGACAATTCAGCAGCTTTTGCTATATCGCCACGCATCAATGCCTGAATATAGTCCATGACCGGAATTTCCATGGGACAGGCTTTGGTGCAGGTATTACAGGCAAGACAACGAAATGTTTCTGGATATAATTTTTCAATAGTGCTTACATCCGGGGTAATTTCATCCATATTGTAAGTTGTCTTGTTGGCAGGCACAAAGGGAATCTGTGTCAGATACATTTCCGGCTCAACCGTAGTCTGACAGGCCAGACCAAAACGCAGACGATAATCATCTTTCAGGCGATATACTGTAGCACAAGCGCCACAAATACCTGCTCTACAACCGCACCCCCTTTTGATCTGGTAACCGGCAAACTCCAGGGCCTTCATAATGGTAAGCCCTTCCAGTACCTCATACCGTTTACCCATTATATAGATGGGTATCTTTTTTGTGCCCTCTAAAACAATGGTCTTTTCACCTATAGTGTATTCCTGTTCTGCCATCTCGGCCTCCTATGCTTGTTCCTTCTTCAACTTTTCCCCGTAATCAAAACCAGCCTGAAAGGCCTTCAGGTTAAACTCTTCTGTTCCTTTGGGCACTGACATTTTCAGAGCTGATTGTACTGCTTCCAGACTGATAAAATCAGTCAAAGCTGAAATAAAGCCCAGCATAACTATATTGGCAACAACTTTGCGCCCTACTTCTTCGGCCATGCGCGTAGCAGGTACAGCATACACCTGTACACCTTCTGGCAAATCCTCTGGTTTCACCAGGTCCTTTTCAATAAACAGGGTGCAGCCCGACTGTATCTCGGATTTATATTTGCGAAAAGCAGCCTGTGCCATGAGCACCATTACATCCGGGACTTTAATATAAGGATAATCTATCTTCTCTGAAGAAATAATAACACTGGACGCTGACGCACCACCCCTCGCTTCTGCTCCGTATTCCTGCGAATACACGGCTTCATTGCCATCAAAAATACAGGTTGCCCGGCCCATAATCAGACCCAGGAGGGCAATTCCCTGACCACCAATACCAGCAAGCTTTATCCTGACCTGCTCTACTTTTTTAGGGCTACTCGCGCATTCTGGTGCAGAATCTTCTGTCTCAGGGACAGGGGCCTTTCCATCGCCCCTGAATGTCTTTACTCCTACCTTTGAAGAAAGCACCTCGTGCATGGAACGCAAAAGTCCTGGGCGATCCCTGTCCGCAAAAACTCCACACACAATTGGAGTATCCATCTGAATCAGGGCTTCTTCTGGAGCTGGATTTTCCTTGACCACTGTTTGATTCAGGAAAAATTTGACCAGATCTATGCCCGTGCGCATCTTGTTCCTGCGCCCCCAGTTAATGGGACAGGCAGAAATAACTTCAATAAACCTGAATCCTTCTTTTTCCAGGGCCTCATGAAAAGACTTTTTAATGTAGTGAGAATGGGCTGAAGTCCAGCGGGCAACATAGTTGGCTCCACAGGCTGTCATTAGAAGTGGCAAATTAAATGGTGTTTCAAAATTGCCATATACACTGGTGGTCGTCCTGGTCAAAGTCGGCGTTGTTCCGCCCATCTGGCCGCCAGTCATGCCGTAATTAAAATTATTGATACAGATAACAATTAAGTCAGTATTACGGCGTGCTGCATGAATCAAGTGATTACCACCAATAGTTGTTAAATCGCCATCGCCGCTAAAAACAATTACGTTAAGATCAGGATTGGCCAGTTTCTGTCCGGTGGCATAAGCTACAGCACGTCCGTGAGTGGTGTGAAACCCATCCAGCTTAAAATAGCCCGCTGCCCGGCCAGAGCAACCAATACCAGATACAATAGTGAATTTATCCAGGTCCTGACCGCACTCCATGATGGCCTCTGCTATATTGCTAATCGTACCCCCAATTCCGCACCCCGGACAAAAGATATGGGGCATACGATCTTCTCTGATCAATTTTCCTGAAGGATGCTTTATTTCTGACATTTTTCTCTCCATCTTAAACTAACTTTTTTGAGCAATCTCTTTTACTCTGGCATAAACCATATCAGGATCATGGACTTCTCCGCCAGCATTAGGGATGAGGTAGGTTTCAGTCCTGCCTTTGACCACTCTTTCTACCTCCAATGCCAGTTGCCCCAGGTTAATCTCAACTGTAACCAGCGCCTTGACCTGCTCTGCAAGTTTAATCACCCTCTGCTCAGGAAATGGCCAGATAGTTATCAAACGCAGCATGCCCAATTTTAATCCATCCATCCTGGCCCTTTTGACCACATGGCGGCAGATCCTGGTGGAAACTCCAAAAGTTACCAGCACAACTTCAGCATCATCCAGCATAAACTCTTCATACTCAATAATCTTATCAGCATTTTGTTTTATCTTATTGACCAGCCTGGGCACAAGCTGCTCATGAACCCGATGACTTAAATCCGGGTACCCCCGCTCATCATGGGTCAAACCGGTTACATGCACCCTGTAACCGCTGCCTGCTATGGGCATTTCAGGCACCAGATCGTCACCTGCCTTAAAAGGCAAAAATCCTTCTTTCGGGCCGGTTGCAACTTTTCTGGAAACTGTTTTTATCTCGCTCTTATCTGGAATAACTACGCGCTCAGACAGGTGGGCAATACTCTCATCACTCAGGACAACCACAGGTACCCGCCAGGTCTCCGCCAGGTTAAAGGCCTTGATCATAAAATCAAAACATTCCTGCGGTGAAGAAGGCGATATGGAAATGGTTGCATAATCTCCATGACTACCCCACCTGGCCTGCATGACATCGGCCTGAGCAACCAGAGTTGGCAATCCGGTTGATGGAGACCCCCTCTGAACGTCAACAATGACACATGGAGCTTCGGTCATCACAGCAAGCCCAAGATTTTCCTGCATCAGGCTAAAACCAGGGCCGGAAGTAGCTGTCATGGACTTTGCACCTCCCCATGAAGCTCCCACAATGGCGGCCATTGAAGCAATTTCATCTTCCATCTGGATATAAATGCCGCCTACCTGCGGCAATCTCCACGACATTCTCTCGGCTATTTCATTTGAAGGTGTAATTGGATAGCCTGCATAATAACGGCAGCCTGCTGCTATTGCACCCTCAGCGCAGGCATGGTTGCCACTTAAAAAATGTACCCCTGTTAAAACATCCTTTCCCATTTTTTGTCCCTCGCTCCGCTAACTGGTTACTTTCTCTACATATATCGCAAAATCAGGACATACTTCCTGGCAATAACCGCAATTGATACAGTCTTTTTCCTGACCCTGCTTAAGCTGAGGGTAATGATACCCTTTCTCATTAAAATCTTTTGACATCTCAAGAACCTGTTTTGGACAATATTCAACACACAGCCTGCACCCTTTGCACCTTTCTTTGAGGACCACAGGCCGTCCACAAGGAACTGTCAGCTTGTCCGCGTTTAATAATTTTCTTCCTGCTCTTTGCATTTTATCCACCTTTTACTTAAGAGGCTTACACTTCTTACGCTTCTTGCGCTTCTTGCGCTTCTTACGCTTCTT
>CAJXJU010000050.1 GCA_913055195.1 uncultured Desulfohalobiaceae bacterium
AAATTCAAAACAAAGGGATAGTTAAAGTTAAATTTGAAGTATAAAATTCGTTTCGTCTTAATGACATCTAACTGGTTGCAAATTAAGAAGTTTTTGTCATTTGAACATTAAAAAATTCGGATTTGTTTCGAATTTCGATATTCGGATTTCGGATTTTGGTGCGTTAGCCCTGGGTTGGGAGTCGTGAGGCTATGTGGAATATCTGGTTTGCTGACTCGTGACTCTTAGACTCTCGGTGCCCTGGATTAAGTGGACTGGAATTTACAAATCACGGATTGCGAATGGAGTAATTGCTATGAATGAAGAAAAGTTCGATTCTCAAGTTTCAGAGCAAGATCACGGTGAAAATCCTGAAAAAAAAGAGAAAAATGAACACGAATCTGACGATATAGATTTTCCCACTACTCTTCCACTTCTGGCTGTGCGGGACATTGTGGTTTTTAACTATATGATTCTGCCTTTGTTTGTGGGCCGGGAAAAGAGCATTCAGGCTGTAGATGCAGCTCTGAACAAAAATAGATACATTTTAATTTGTGCTCAAAAAGACGAAAAGATAGATGACCCTGGCCCGGATGATGTTTATCATACAGGCACTGTAGGCATGATCATGCGCATGTTAAAGATGCCTGATGGTCGGCTTAAAGTGTTGATCCAGGGGCTCAGGCGGGCCAGGATCAAACATTTTCACCAGCATGAACCTTTTGATCTGGTTGAAGTAGAGCCCTTCAAAGAAAAAGAGGTGAAAGAATTTGGTCCCGAGGAAGAAGCCTTGCTCAGGGCGGCCAGAGAGCAAAGCGAACGCATCTTAACCATGCGCGGCATTGATGCTACTGAAATTATGGCTGTTTTAAACAGTGTTGACGATCATGGCAGGTTGGCCGACCTTATTGCCTCAAACCTGCGCATGAAAACAGATGAGGCGCAGAAAATACTGGAATGTGAGGATCCTGTTGAGCGACTTAGATTGGTGAATCAGCAATTAGCCAAAGAACTGGAAGTAGCCACCATGCAGGCCAAGATTCAGAGCATGGCCAAGGAAGGCATGGACAAGGCCCAACGTGAGTATTTTTTAAGGGAACAACTCAAAGCTATTCGCAAGGAATTGGGGGATACAGGGGAAGGCGCGGAAGAGATCGAAGAATTACGCAAGGCCCTCAAAAAGGCAGGTCTGCCAGCCAGGGTATTCAAGGAAGCAGAAAAGCAACTGAAAAGGCTGGAAAGCATGCATCCTGAATCTTCTGAGGCCACAGTTATTCGCACCTACCTGGATTGGCTGGTGGAGTTGCCCTGGAAAAAGTTTTCCCGTGATCGCATCGACATAAAAGAGGCTGAAAAGATACTCAACGAGGACCATTATGATCTGGAAAAGGTCAAAGAGAGGATCCTGGAATATTTAAGCGTCCGAAAACTAAACCCCAAAATGAAAGGGCCTATTCTCTGCTTTGTCGGACCTCCAGGAGTGGGTAAAACCTCTCTGGGGAGATCCATTGCACGGGCCTTAAACAGAAAATTCGTGCGTATGTCTCTGGGTGGAATGCGTGATGAAGCCGAAATCAGAGGACATCGCCGAACATATATTGGCTCTATGCCAGGACGAATTATTCAGGGCATGAAAGAGGCAGGAACTAAAAATCCTGTTTTTATGCTTGATGAAATTGATAAAGTGGGCTCTGATTTCAGAGGCGATCCTTCTTCTGCTTTGCTTGAAGTTCTGGATCCAGAACAAAATTATAGCTTTACTGACCATTACTTGAATGTGCCTTTTGATTTGTCCAGGGTCATGTTTATCTGTACCGCCAATATGCTGGATACGATACCGTCTGCTTTGCTTGATCGCATGGAAACGATTCGTATTCCAGGATATACTGAACAGGAAAAGATTAAAATTGCCAGAAAATATCTTTTGCCAAGACAGATCGAAGAAAATGGCCTGAAACCTGAAGATTTACAGATTAGTGATCAGGTGTTGGCTAAAATAATCAGAAATTATACCAGGGAAGCAGGCCTGAGAAACCTGGAAAGAGAAATCGGCAATATTTGTCGCAAAGTTGCCAGACAGGTGGTGGAAGGGGAAAAAGGGCCTTTCAGGATTACACTTAAGCAGCTGAATAAACTTTTAGGTCCGCCTAGATTTCTGGATGAAGATCGGGAAAAGGAACTTCCGCCAGGAGTTGCACTGGGCCTTGCCTGGACTCCTTATGGTGGCGAGGTTTTGCATATTGAGGTCAGTGTGATGCCTGGTAAAGGAAAACTTATCCTTACCGGTCAGATGGGCGATGTTATGAAGGAAAGCGCTCAGGCTGCCTTGAGCTATGCGCGTAGTTGTGCCTATAAGTTTAAGCTTTCTGATGATTTTACCGAGAAAAAAGATATTCATATCCATGTTCCAGCAGGGGCTACTCCAAAAGATGGCCCTTCAGCAGGCATAACCATGGTCACAGCCCTTATTTCCGGCCTGACCAATAAACCCGTTGCCAATGATATTGCCATGACTGGTGAGATTACCCTGAGAGGCAGGGTGTTGCCTGTGGGAGGGATCAAGGAAAAGATACTGGCGGCTGTGAGTGCAGGAGTAAAAAAGGTGATTATTCCAGCTCAGAACAAAAAAGATCTGGAAGAGATACCCAGGGAACTTAGACGAAAAATTAAGGTCACAACAGTCGAACACATCGATGATATCTGGCCTATTGTGCAGCTGAATGGTCAGAGCAGGAAAAAGAGGATGGGAAAATAGGAAGATCGTGAAGATAACCGGTCGTAGGGGCAGATCCTGTATCTGCCCCCGCCGGGATTCAGGTTTAATCAAAGTCTGCTAACAAAGCCCCGATATGTACTCCCTCAATCAAAGAGCTTTGTTGATATTTGTTCCTTATTCGCCACTGGGCCTGCTGCAATTGTTCGTTGACAATACCATTTCTGGTGGCAGTATAGGCCTCAATAAAAGCAGCCAGGTTATCACACACCTTGAGCAGATATCCATCCTTGGGATCAAATCTGTCTTCATTATATTGGTTTTGAAGCTGCTCCCAGGTTACTATTCTGGCCTCACCATCGACAATTATTGTGGAATCAAACTCAGAACCTATATCAATACCCAGATAATATTTAAGTCTGACGACCAGGTCTTTATATCCTCCTGCGTTTAAGAGGTTAAATACCCTGCGATCAAGCTCTTTGCATTCATACTCTTTGATTAGATTTCCAATCCGTTTCACTGACTGTTTTACAGGGGAGATGATATCTCGCGTCAAAAGTTCTGGCAGGTCATGAAACAGGCCAGCAAAAAAATTGTTTTGCCGCCTTTTTGCACACGCTCCCACTGCCAGACTAAAAAAATAGGCGTAACAGGCAACAATAAACATATGTCCCAGAACCGAGGTCTCCGGGATGCGCGGAGTCTGTGACCATCTTTTTTGAAACCTGAGTTGCCCACATAAATTGATGAATCTGGTTAGTTCGGCTTTTGGGTCATTAATTAGTTCGGGCACTCCAACCAGGTCAGTATATTCTTTCAAGCAGTTAAAAAAATTTTCTTCTATTTCATTTATCTCTTCATCCCTTCTGTTTAATTCTTTGATCAAACCAAATTCCCACTGACTGGCAAAGATGTGGGCTGCCTCTAAAATTCTACGGGCCAGGGAACTATCTTCATTAGTCAAATATTCCTTCAGTTTATGCCAGAAGTCTTTCCCCAGGGGCTGCACCCTGGGTTGTAACTGATCCAGTACCCACTGGGTCAGCTGATAATAGTGGGCAGGGTTGGCCTTGATTTTATAGAAAATTGGAGGTTTAATGTCGGTGATAACAAGGCGATAAAGATAATCAAAAATTCCTCCCAGGATTATATCCTCGGCTAAATCATTCCTTTCTTTTTCGGGTACTTTTTTTGCGTTTAAAATATAGAGAACAAAGGCCAGAATCATTTTATGGCCCTGTTTGTCCACTTCCACCAATTCCATGGGCCTTAATTTGTCATTCCACCTTTTCATAAAAGATCCGGAAAAAATGAGTTGCAAAAGACTTTTTCTTATACTAGGCACGTTTCCCTCCATGTTTAAAGTTTTGGCTTGAATGGGGTGAGTAAGTTGAGTGGGTTAGAAGTTTGTTGTTTGCCATAGGCTTTATAGGCTTACACAGCAAGGACTTTTGATTTCACTGCGTCAAGAACCGCTCAATTTAGTTTTGAGATAAGTTACCTAAATACTTGTCTTAGCTTACTTAGGGTACTTAACTTACTCAACTGTCTCAACTATAAAATTTTAGTTGACAGACTCGCTAAAAGGAAATAAAGATATGCTTTTTAGTTCAGCGAGGAGAGAAGATTTATGAAGACATATAGCCCAAAAGCAGGAGAAGTTCAAAGGAATTGGTATGTGATTGATGCCCAGGATAAAATTCTGGGACGCATGGCTGCAGAGATTGCCAGAAGGTTAAGAGGGAAGCATAAGCCTGAGTTTGCCCCTCATATTGATACGGGAGATTTTATTGTTGTTGTCAATGCAAAGAAAGTAAAGGTTACAGGCCAGAAGCTGGAGAAGAAAAAGTATTATCGCCATACTGGTTATCCTGGAGGCTTGAAAGAGACAACTTTGGCCAGGATGATGGAAAGTAAGCCGGAAGAGGTGATCAGGCATGCTGTTAAGGGGATGCTTCCCAAAAATCGTCTCGGACGGGCTATGTTGAAAAAATTAAAAGTTTATGCGGGTCCTGATCATCCGCATCAAGCCCAGCAACCCCAGGCTTTGGAATTCTAATTATAGTGGGAGATAGCTATGACTCAAGATTTTTTTTACGGCACAGGTAAAAGAAAAACATCTATTGCACGCACAAGGCTTTATAATGGTAGTGGTCAAATCATTGTTAATGGCCGTCCTTTTAATGAGTATTTTCCAAGGGCCTCCTTGCAGATGATTATTAAGCAGCCTCTGGAGCTGACCAAGACTGTGGGAAAATTTGATATTAAGGTCAATGTTAAAGGTGGTGGTTTGTCTGGACAGGCCCAGGCGGTCAAGCACGGTATAAGCAGGGCTCTTTTAGACTTTGATCCTGAACTAAGGCCCATTCTTAAAAAGGCTGGCTTTTTAACGCGAGATGCTCGTGTTAAAGAGAGAAAGAAGTATGGTCAACGTGGCGCAAGGGCCAGGTTCCAATACTCAAAACGTTAATATCAATATGGAGCTTTCTATAATGAAAGGCAGAATCACAGGTGTGGTTCTGCCTTTTTATTTGCATCAACCTGAATAAAGTTTTACCAGACTCTAATGAAACATTTTGTGCCTGATTTGCTTTATGCCGATGAACAGGGCAATATTTTTGATGAGCCTGGTTTAAAAATGCTCTGTCGTCAGGGAAATGATCTGGCCTTGCCTCGTCCGGATGAACTTATTCCTCTGCCACCTGAAAGCGAGCTTTACTTGCTGCCAGGCAGAAGGGCCATGGGGTTTGATCCGCAAACTGGCCGGGTTGAAGTTATTGATGGAATAGCTGTGGCTGCATTTGTTTGCCCCGGCTACACTCTTTGTGGTTTATCAGCTTATTTAACAGAGAATGAAGCGCCAAGGTTGCCTCTTTTTGCCTATGGAGCAGTAGGTTATTTTCAAGGCAAATTTTGGGTAGCGGCTAAACAGATAGATAAAGATAGGCGACAGGTTTTTGCCCACATACCCCAGAAGAAAATCAATATCGGAGCGCAAAACCTCTTAAAAAAATATCCGGGGAACCGTTTAGTCAAACATCTTGCCAGGTGTGCCTTAAATTATTGTTGCCCGGCAGCTAAAAACCTGGCTCTGGGTCGGTTTGAAGCCCCTCTTCCCACATCCCGAGCCTGCAATGCCAGGTGCCTTGGGTGTATTTCTTTGCAGCCTGAAGACTCTGGTTTTCCTTCAACGCAAAGCAGGATCACATTTACTCCAACCAGCAATGAAATAGTGCAGATAATGTTTGAGCACAGCCGGAAAGAGAAAAGACCTATTTATTCTTTTGGGCAGGGGTGTGAAGGAGAGCCATTAACTGAAGCCAGATTAATAACTTCTGCCATTTCCGACTTTCGTTTAAAAGGAGGAAAGGGGACTATTAATATCAATACCAATGCAAGTCTGCCCGAAACTATAGCTCCCCTGGCCAGGGCAGGGCTTACATCCATCCGGGTCAGTCTAAATAGTGCGGATAGGAACAGATATGCAAGTTATTATCGGCCACAAAATTATTCTTTTGATCAGGTGGTTTGTTCCATACTTGAGGCCAAAAAGAACAATATTTTTGTCTCTTTAAATTATTTATTTTTTCCGGGCATAAACGACACTGAACAGGAGGTAGAGAGTCTCATTGCTTTAATCCAGGAGACCAGGCTGGATTTTATCCAGATGCGTAATTTAAATATCGACCCGGACCTGTACCTGGCCCATATTCAGGCTGACCTTGGGCCCCGACTGGGCCTAAAGAATT
This sequence comes from uncultured Desulfohalobiaceae bacterium, assembly GCA_913055195.1. Classification (GTDB taxonomy): domain Bacteria; phylum Desulfobacterota; class Desulfovibrionia; order Desulfovibrionales; family Desulfonatronovibrionaceae; genus Desulfovulcanus. The sequence goes on from CAJXJU010000050.1 coordinate 6,445, forward strand.
TCTTGAAAAGAATAAAAAAGAATTGTCCCTGGGTAAATTTCGGTTATTTCAATCCATATCTGGGCGAAGGGCCGAACACTTAGTCGAACAAAATCTGAACTGCTTCCTCCCCCTCTTTTCTGGATTCAATTTGTCCAATCTCCCAGGCCGGACAGTTAAGGGCTTTTAAGCGGGAGAGAACGTCCTCTTTTATTTCGGCAGAGACCACAACCATAAATCCAATCCCGCAATTAAATATTTGAAGCATCTCCTCCCATGACAGGCTGGCCTGATTTTTTAGCCAGTGGAAAATTGGGAGAACCTCCCAGCGGCCAAAATCAATGCGGGCTTTTAGTCCTTTAGGCAAAATGCGGGGAATATTGTCATAGAAGCCGCCACCCGTGATATGCACAAGTCCTTTAACTTCCAGGTCCCGCAGGAGATTTAAAACAATAGGTACATAAATTCTGGTAGGCTCAAGCAGGACTTCCTTCACTGTTTGTTCTGTTCCCGGGAAATTATCATCGCCATTTAGACCGGAGTCGGCCAAAATTTTTCGGACCAGGGAGTAACCATTGGAATGGAGACCGGAAGAAGCCAGACCAATAATAATATCTCCAGTTCTTATCCCTGCTCCATCAATAATTTTATTATTATCCACTATACCAACACAAAAGCCAGACAGATCATACTCTCCAGGCCCATAGAAGTCTGGCATTTCTGCTGTTTCTCCGCCCAGCAGGGCGCATCCTGCCTGTTTGCAGCCAATGGCTATACCCTCAATTACCCGCCGGGTTTTTTCAATCTCAAGTTTGCCGGTTGCAAAATAGTCCAGAAAGAATAAGGGCTTTGCTCCTTGAACAACGACATCATTAACACTCATGGCCACTAAATCAATGCCAATGGTATGGTGTACATCAAAGGTAAACGCCAGTTTTAGCTTTGTGCCTACACCATCTGTAGCTGCTACCAGAACCGGATCTTGCAGGTGATTCAGGTCCGGGCGAAAAAGTCCGCCAAATCCTCCAATATCGGTCATGACGCCTTTTGTAAAAGTGCTGGCCACAATGGATTTGATGTTCTGGACAAGCTGATTTCCAGCCTGAATATCAACGCCTGCCTCTTTGTAAGCCCGATCTCTATTGGTCATTTTTACTCCCTTTGTTTTTTTGAGGTATATCTTATAATCGACAGGAACGATTGCTTGCCATATTTTTTTGACGATGTAAATTTGGAGACGGTTGCTCTGGTATCTGAGCGCAGACACCGAGCAGCTATTAAAAGTATGGTAACTCAACTTTCTGAGTTGCGAAAGTTGAGAAATCCGAAATTCGAATATCGAAATCCGAAACAAATTCGAATTT
>CAJXJU010000051.1 GCA_913055195.1 uncultured Desulfohalobiaceae bacterium
TTACCCCTTAATCCTTACCCCTTAATCCTTACCCCTTAATCCTTACCCCTTTCATCTTCTCCCTAACCACATTTTGTATATCCACATGCCTGGCACACAAAACAGCCTTCCTGAAAATAAAGTTCCTGACCACAATCTGGACAGGTTGGCCTGTCCAGACCTTTGGCGTCGGTATCGACCCGATCACCTTGCAAATACCTGTTTTCCAGAACCCAGGCTACAGCATCAGGAATAGACAAAAGTAAGCCTTTTTTCTGAAATACCGGGTGTTCGCCTCCAATGCCTTTTAGTTGTTTGACAACATCGCGCACATCAATGCCTGACCGCAGGGCCAGGGAAACCAAACGGCCAATGGCCTCGGCCTTGGCTGTAATGGAGCGTCCTGAACGGCCAATAGTGGCAAAAACCTCAAATGGCTTACCATCTACCTCATTAACAGTTAGATATAAATCACCCAGGCCGGTTTTTACCTTTTGCGTAAACCCATAAACTACTTCTGGACGCTCGCGCACACGGCTCTGCCTCTTTTTCTCCTCTTCCTTTGTCACTCCCTCGCCAGTGCAAAGAACCTGCGTGCTTTTACAACCATCGCGATAGACAGTAACTCCTTTGCACCCCAGTTCATAAGCCAGCCAATAAATTCTCCAGATATCTTCCTGAGTAGCTGAATTGGGCAAATTTACAGTCTTGGACACGGCATTATCCGTATATTTCTGGAACACGGCCTGCATCTTCAGGTGATATTCCGGCTCAATATCCATAGCAGTGACAAAAACTTCTCTTAAATTCTGGTCCAGAAAATCCATCTGTTGAACACTGCCCTTCTGGCTGACCTCTTCCATAAGCCTGGGACTATAACTTTGGGCCTCTTTTAAAGCCTGCTCAAAATAGGGATTAATCTCAACCAGCTTCTCGCCATCCATAACCTGCCGCACAAAGCATAATGCAAAAAGCGGCTCAATGCCTGACGAGCAACCAGCAATAATGGACAGCGTGCCCGTAGGTGCGATGGTGGTAGTAGTGGCATTACGGTATGGGCCAAAATTTTGCTCAGCATATACAGACTCAGAGTATGCTGGAAAAGGGCCACGCTCCAGGGCCAGAATTTTGGACGCGGATCTCGACTCTTTTTGAATAAAATTCATGACCTTTTCCGCCAGATTCAGGGCCTTCTGACTATTGTACGGAATACGCAACTGAAATAAAAGGTCAGCCCAGCCCATAACACCCAGGCCAATCTTGCGATTTTTTCGCACTGTTTCCGTGATAATCGGCAAAGGATATTTAGAAGCATCAATTACATTGTCTAGAAAACGTACACAAAGGTGCACAACCTTTTTTAGCTCTTCCCAATCAATATTGTCTTCGTCCTTTTCCACATAAAATTTAGCCAGATTAATTGAGCCCAGATTACAGGCTTCATAGGGAAGAAGCGGCTGTTCGCCACAATTATGCACCATAAACCCCTGGGCATCAAAGCAATTTACCCCTGGCACCTGTACATCATATACGTCTTCTTCGCCATCAAAAACAAGCTCTTCAAATGTGGCCAGAAATCTCTCTCTATTCAATTTGCGCCTATAATTTTGAAGCACACTTGCAAGACGCTTTTTCTTACCAGCATGATGAAAACCAATCTTTTCAGCAAAGAGTATTAAATTATCTTTGCTAATCACCAGCTCATGCTGTTCCCGGGTCGGATAATATTTATATTTTCCTTTTCCATCAGGTAAAAAAGATTCGCCCTCTGCACGCCTTTGCTTATAGATTTTACTCATAATGCCAAAACGCAAAAGCATTCGCTGAACCGCTTTAAGAGTTTCTAAATTGCTCTGGCTCAGACGTACACTCACTCCCTTTGCCTGCGAACCTTGCACAGAGCCATCAGCATCAAAAATACCAGCCAGAAATGCCCTGCAAAACTCAGAAGAACATTTTTCCACCTCAGAAGTTATGCGCTTTTGCCCTGGATAAATATTTAAATCAGCACAAACCTTCTTTAAATATCCAAGGCTTAAACGATACTCACTACGTCCAGAGACCTTTATCCAGCCATGAAAGTCTGCTCTGTGAGGCAAACTCCTGGCCAGAGTCAATGCAGTTTCCATGATGCCTGACTCCGGACAATCCTGCCAGGCACTGACAGGGTCTTCAAAATCTCCATTGGCAACCTTTTTATGCACCCAGACAGATACAACTGCTTTATCTTGTTTTAACGTACCATCACCCAGTAAAAGTCCTGATAAATAACCTTCTGCATAACCGTACTTTCCTGGCCACTTTTCTACCTGTCTATGATTATGAATACAAATTTTATCGCCAGGTAAAAGCTCAACAGCTTTTACCCACTGTTTCTGGATACTATATCTGGTAACAGATGCGGCCCTTAAAACCGGATGATCTTCAGTCAAACGAAGTTCAAAACCTTCTTTTGTTTTTAATTTATAAACCTTTTTTTTGCCGGTTTTAAAAAAACCCTTTTCTGTGCTGGAGTAGATTTCACCATTTACAAACAACTCTACCTGCCTATCCAATAATTCAAACACCTGCCTCGGGCCTTGTTTTGTAAAAACGAAAGTATCAGCAGTAATACAGGGATTAGTGCTCTCAATTTCCCCTTGTTTTGGAGTAGGGTTATCCCGATTGATGCGATCCAGAAAAATAATACCAGGATCACCACTCTCCCATGCCTTTTGCACCAAAAGAGAAAACACTTCCCGCGCCTTTAGCCTCTCTTTCACCTGGCCAGTGTGTGGAGCAACCAAATCATATTCTTCATCATTTTCCACGGCCTGCATAAATTTCTCAGTTAAGGCCACAGAAAGGTTAAAGTTATTTAGTTCACCATCTCGTTCTTTAGCCTTAATAAAATCAAGAATATCCGGATGATCCACCCGCAAGATGCCCATGTTGGCCCCACGTCTGGTACCGCCCTGCTTGACCTGCTCTGTGGCAGTATTGAAAATTTTTAAAAAGGAAAGAGGACCAGACGCAACACCGCCTGTTGATCCCACCATACTGTTTTTGGGCCTTAGCCTGGAAAAAGAAAAGCCCGTGCCACCACCGGATTTATGAATCAGGGCAGCATACTTGACTGCATCAAATATCTCCTCCATTGAATCGCCCACCGGCAGCACAAAACAGGCTGCCAACTGACCCAGTTTTGTTCCAGCATTCATCAAAGTAGGAGAGTTGGGCAAAAATTTAAAGTCAACCATCAAGTCATAAAATATCCGCGCCAGTTCATCGACTTTATATGGTGACTTTTCATACTTTTGTTCTTCCCGTGCAATACTATAAGCCACTCGCCAGAAAAGACCCTTAAAATCTTCTATTGGTTTTCCATCAGGCCCTTTGCGCAGGTACCTTTTAGTCAGGACTACTCTGGCATTGGGATTTAATACTGGTTCTGGCAAATCTGTAGGAACTTTAAATTTATGCATATCTCATCCTTTATTTGTGTTGGTGTTAGCCAGCTGGGGCAGATATGAAATCTGCCCCTGCATCATTATACCTGCTCCAGCTTGTCCACCAGGCGGACATTTTTATCCAACCCCAAAACACGAAACACTTTCTGAAAATTTTGGGGCAAATTAACTATAAAAACATCCATGCCCTTTTTGTTGGCCTGGACAAAAATTTCTGAAAGGGCCGCAATGCCGGCACCATTAATGGTGGTGCTTTTTTTAAAAACATAGACCAATTTTTGCACCTTGTTTTGGAGAGAATTCTGAAAAGCATCGTTTAAAATGGGAGCGGACAGGGCATTGACATGACCGCAAATCTTTATAATGGCCTTATCATCTTCAATTTTTAAATTGATCTCTTTTTGCTTTACTTTTGACAGGGCAATCCTTTCTCTGGCCCGGGCAAGTGCCTTTTCCAGATTTTCCCGGCCAATAGGCTTGTTAATAAAGTCCGTGGCATCCAGATTCAAAGCCTTAATGGCCAGATCCATATCTCCGTGTCCGGTGATGACAATAACCTCTGTGCCAGGATCCATTTCCTTAATTCTTTTTAATACCTGCAAACCATCCATGCCTGGCATTTTTATATCTGTTAACACAATGGCAGGACCATGCTCCTGAAACAATTCCAGCCCCTGTTCCCCACTGGTAGCAGTTATGGCCTCATATCCATAGGCCTGCAAAAAAAGCTCAAACATGTGCAAAGTTGGTTCTTCATCATCTATAACCAGAATTTTCTCCCTTTCTGACATAATGACTCCTTTTATTACTCCTCACCGGGCGACCGCCGGTTGCCTCTGTATCCACCTCGTCACGCCTCACGCTTTACAAAAAATTATCCTGCCGGAAAAATTATATCTATCCTGGTACCCTGTCCGGGCACGCTATGTATATCTATCTGACCTTCGTAATCTTTTACAATACCATAAGTGATGGCCAGACCCAGCCCCATACCCTGACCTGCTTCCTTGGTCGTATAAAATGGCTCAAAAATTTTATCCCTGGCCGAGGCAGGGATTCCAATTCCATTGTCCTCAAACCGGACCACCACTCGTCCTTCCCTTTCAAAAGTAGAGATCCTGATCAAACCCTTATATGGGCCTCCTGCTTTCTTAGCGCGCTCCACAATCGCATCGCGAGCATTGGTTATTATATTAAAAAACACCTGTTGCAAACGATTATCATGAGCCAGAATGACCAGATTTTCCTTCAAGCTCAGCTCAAATTCTATATTCTGCAATTCTATCTGATGCTTTAAAAAGGATAAAACCCCCCGCACAGCATTGTTGACATCCACTTTCTCCTTAATCAATGAAGATTTACGGCTAAAAGCCCGTAAATTCTTGATAATCTCTGCTGCCCGGTCAACCTGTTTGCCTATCTCGGCAACCAGATGCAAAAACTTTTCTTTTTCCAGGGGCAAACCCTGGGCAGACGCACACCCGTGCTTCTCTACCATCAAGGCTAAAAACTCGCTGCCCATCTTAATAACATTCAACGGCTGATTCAGTTCATGGGCAATACCAGCAGACATCTCGCCCAGGGCCTTCATTTTGCTGGCCTGAATCAACTGGGCATCCTTTTCAATCATTTCAGTAACATCAACGCAAGCCAGGATTATACTTTGCTTACCAGCATAGCTGATAGGACAGGCATGGGTGCTGACAAAAAAAGGTCTCCCGCCTTTTTTATAGTTGATCACTTTGGCGCGATATAAATATCCACTCTGCATAAATTTATCTTCTTCACCAGCAAAGACATCTTCACACTCAGGCCAGAGCCTCTTAAAAGACTGGCCTAAAAGTTCGTCTCTACTATATTCATACACTTCTTCAGCCCGTGGATTGGCATCCAGAATAGTATAATCATCTGCCTGAATAACAAAAATCGGATCCGGTCCACTGGCAAACAAAGATCGGTATTTGGCCTCTGACTCCCGGAGGCGTTTACGGTACAAACGAATGCTCCAGACCATGTTAATAAATGAATCTCTCAGTTGTACCAGTTCATCTCCTTCTCTTTTGCGGTAAAACAGGCAGTGCTCGCATTGCCTGATTTTTTCTGTTTCCATGTTTTTACGTTTTTCCGCGTCATCCTCCAGTAGCCTGGCCTGGTCCAGGTGCCAGCACGGCATATTGGTATCAATATAAGCCGGGCATTTGGTTACATCCCATTCTCTATCCACATCTTCCATATCCAGAGCAATGTCAAAATCTCCCCGGCTTAAAGTATCAGCTATTCTGGTCAACTTGCTCACCGGCTGGGTTATAGCCCCTGCCAGTCTATGACTGAGCCAGAAAATAAAGACAATAACCAATGAAATAAATCCCAGAAAGGTAATGCGCAATTTAGAGACCAGTCTGTCAATATGGGCCTTGTTCAGGCCCACATGCACGGTCCCAATGCGATAAATTCCCTCCCTGACAGGAACTGCTATATCGTATGTGATTTTATTATGCACCCTTACCAGTTGCAGGCTCTGCTCTTTTTCTCTGGGCAGGTCCAGTTTTTTTAATTTTTCAGGAAAAGGATGAGTAAAAGTATGAGAAATCACTTTATTCTTCTGATCAGTAATAAAAATATAGTTTATAAGTTCTCTGCGTTCACTTAAATAAGCCTCATCAAAAATTAACGCCAGAAGACGAGAATAATTTTTGTCCAGAATAAACCCGCCTCCGCGTTCAGCAATACTGTGGGCAATGGCCACGCCTCTGGCCTCCAGTTCTCTGGTCAGGCTGGACACCAGGATCCACCTTGCAAGCATGGCAATGGCTATACTGATAATTAAGATAACCAGAATAATGGATAAAAAAATCTTATTTTTCAGGGAAAGCTTTTTGAATCTTGAGCGCATGGGCAATCTTTTTCCAATCTTCAATTAATACAAATTCATCATTAACCAGGCGGGTGAAAAAAATACTGTCCATACCCTGGTGATCATGCGGACCAAAATGAACAGTAATATCTCCTTCCAGGGTAAACTCTTTAATGGACTCAATGGCCTTAATCAGTTTTGACCTGGTTAAATTCCGGCCAGCCCGTATAAGTCCTTCCACAAGCACCCTGGCATTGATATACCCTTCAAATCCCACATAATTTGGCTTATCCTGTGGATAATACCTTTTGAGCAAATTAATATAGTTAATAGCTCCTTTTTTTTCAGCACACTCAAGAGACACAGGAGGCGGGACAACCTGGGACATGAGCACTATTTCCTTTGTTCCTTTAAGTTTTCTGGCCAATTCTTCTGCGCCGACAAAAGAAAGATTATAAAAAACAGGATGATAATCTTTTTCCTGGGCCAGTTGAATAAACCTGGCACAAGGGCCGTAAGTGCCGATCATAACCACTGCCTGCGCATGAGACAACCTGATTTTATTAAAAGCCTCATCAATATCCAGGGTACCGCGAATATATGAACCTCTGGCAACCGGTGCCAGGCCAAAATCCTTTAAAGCCAATTCTGTGCCGGTCAGCCCATCAAACCCATAAGCATCATATTGGTAAAAGACAGCTATACGCTGTAAGCTCAAATCCCGTACCAGATGACGCACTGCTTCTCTGGTCTCCTGATAATATGAAGGACGAATATTAATTAAATAGGGGTTAAAAGGTTCCCGCAAAGCATTGGCCCCTGTAAACATGCCTATTAAAGGGATCCTGGCATCCTCAATCATAGGCAGAACCTTAACTGTTGTAGGCGTGCCTACATAGCAAAAAAGGGCAAAAACCTGATCATCAATCAAAAGACGCTGGGTATTGGCCAGACACTTAGGCGGATCATAACTATCATCATAGGCTATAATCTTGATTTTGCGGCCATACACCCCTCCATTTTCATTAATATAATTAATATAACATTTTGCCCCACGCAGGGTCTGCGTGCCCAGATAACCAGCATGCCCCTTTAAAGCCAGAGATGAACCCAGAAATATCTCTTTATCTGTCACCCCAATCTGCTCATCCCTATTGGTAGCTACCTCCTGCTGCGAGGTACAAGCAAATATAAACAATAAACAAAAAAACAAAAAAATAAATTTATAGTTAAAATACATTATCTTGAACATCCTTTTAAATTGTTCACATTTCTGTTTAACAGAGTTAAAATTTAGTATAAAATGATATATGTCAAAAACGATTTAAATTATACTATTCCATAACTCAACTTTCGGAGTTCCGAAAGTTGAGAAATCCGAAATCCGAATATCGAAATC
>CAJXJU010000052.1 GCA_913055195.1 uncultured Desulfohalobiaceae bacterium
GAGCTTAGACGTGTCCAAACCTTTGTCCAGCATGGAAGAAAACGTGCTTTCCGCAACTCCGAAAGTTGAGTCAAAAAAATTAATTTCCTACCCAAGTTTACGCAAGTAATATTTGGCAGATTTATTTTTTGGCTCATATTTTAAGGTCTCCCGCCAGAACTTTCTGGCCCGCGATTTATCCCCTGCTTTAAAAGAGCTCAATGCCAGATCATTATAAACCTTAGCCAGATTATGTCTGGCTTCTGGATCAGAATTAATCTTTAGTGCCTTTTTCCAGACCTCAATCGCTTTTTTTGTTTCCCCACTGTTGTAATATAACCAGCCTAACGCATTAAGCGCTTTAGTAAAGCGAGGATTCAGCTCCAGCGCGCGCTCATATTCCAGCCGGGCATTATACACCATATCCAGGCCTGCAAATGCATTGGCCAGACGAAAATGAGTTTCAGGGTCATCTGAACCAACACTTTGAGCCTTGCGCAAATACTTAATGCTTTGCTTCAAATTATGCTCTACCGCATAAATAACACCAAGAAAGTAATAGGCATTGGCATTATTCGGATCAATGGCAAGAGTTTTTTGAAACTCATTAAAAGCCTGTTTAACCTTATTATCCTTTAAAAGAAGGACGCCCAGCCAGATCCTGGCAAAAGTGTTGTCAGGGGAAATTTGCACAACTTTCGCGAATTGTCTGTGAGCCAGATCAAATTTGCCCTGTTTCGCATAAATCAATCCCAGCTGATTTAAGGCAAATTCATTCTGAGGATCAATTTTCAATACCTGCTTAAAAGCTGCTGCCGCTTCTGTCAATTTTCCCCGGTAATGATAATCCGCGCCCTTAAACAAAAGATCATTAACATCAGCAGCAAAACAAAAATGAGCCATCAAAAAAAACAGTAAAAAAAACCCCATTAATCTATACATTTTAGACTCCTGTTTGCTTTAACGAACAAATTGCCCTGGCAATACTAACTGCCAGATTATGCCTGAATTGTTCATCAGCCAGCAATTTCTCTTCCTCAGGATTGGATATAAATCCTGTTTCCAGCAAAATTGACGGCATTTTTGCGCGACGCAAGACATAAAAATTGGCAGAATGAACTCCACGATTACGTAAATGAACGCTTCTGGCCAGGTTTTTTTGAACTATATGGGCGGCTTTTCCACCTGCCTCCCAATAGCGTTTGCGTTCAAACAAAAACAAAATTTCTTCAATATTTACATATCCTTTCTGCACAAGGTCATGTTTTTCATATTTTAAAACAGAATTTTCAAATCGGGCCACTCTGGCCGCTTCCTTGCTCGATGCCTTTTCAGCACAAAAATATGTTTCCATCCCCCTCGGTTTGCGGTTTCTATTAGCATTAATGTGAAACGAAATAAAAATATCTGCATTATATTGATTGGCTGTGGTTGTTCTGGCACTTAAAGGCACATAATAATCATCTGTGCGCGTCATAAATATTTTCAATCCAGAATCCATGTTCTTTAAAATCCGTGCTGTCTTTTGCGCCAGTTCCAGATTCACATTCTTCTCCTGTAATTTATTTAACCCAACCGCGCCTGAATCAAACCCGCCATGCCCGGGGTCCAGAACTATCCTCTGGATGCGATACCCCAGTCCCTGACTTTCACTTAACCTGGCAAAAATCTGTTTTTCCTCTTCCAGTGCCTTTTTTTCCAGCTCTGACATGGGTCTTACAGGCTTTTCTTCTGGCGGCAATGGCTTTTGAGTTATAATGTCCACCATCATACGCGAATAAGTGTCATCTGGATTAATCCTTAAAACCTGACGAAAGCTTTCCAGGCTCTTGCGCATCTTCCCCTGTTGAAAATAGGCACGGCCTAACAGCCCCCATATCCACTCATTTTGCGGATCAATCCTGACAGCCTGAGACAAACGCACAACTGCTTCCTTATATTTCCCCTGAGCCAGAAGCTCCTGCCCCTCCAGGGCCAGATCAAAACTATTTTTTTGGGCCAACAAAAGGGAAGGAAACAAAACACCTCCCCCTACCCCCAGACTCAATGTTTTAATAAACCTCCGCCTTTCCATAACCTTCATCCTTCCTCCTTCATCCTTCATACTTCCTCCTTGTTTTTTTCCTCCTTCATCCCTATCTCTTTTCCTCTTGCCCATTCATACTCACACACTCCCATCTCTTCCCTTTCATCCTTCATCCTTCATCCTTCATCCTTCCTCCTTCCTCCTTCATCCTTCCATTAATACCTTCTCTTCACCTCTGTCCCGGGATAATAATGATTCAAAATCTGTCTGTAATTTTGTCCCTGGCTTGCCAGCCCCTGTGCTCCCCATTGACTCATGCCAACGCCATGACCATAGCCCTTACCTGAAAATATATACACATTGCCCTGATTTTCAATACTACACAGTGTTGACTTGATTTTTGTCGGCCCAAGCCAGATCCGCAGGCTGTTGCTGTTCACCTTTAATACATCAGTATCAGTTGTTACAGCCACTTTTATTATACGACCTGACGGAGAATATTTTGCAGGTTGCAGTGCTTTTATTTTGTTCACTCTAAAGCCATGCTTTTGCAATGCCTTTAAAATCTGTGGCTTTGCTATACTCACATGCCAGCATAAGGGCTTATAAGTCTGGGAAATATCATCCTGCACAACTTTATAATAAGGAAGGTCTGTTCTCCATACCAGAGATGCATCTTCCAGTACCCCTCCGCTATGAGCATGAAAATAACTTAAAACTGGCTCATTATTATAAGTTAAAATTTCTCCCCTGGTCTCAAGCACAGCGCGCTTTGTCTTTTCATTGCCAACACCAGCTCCACCATAAACCTGAGAAGCAGTTGTAGCTGCCACGTCATATTCTTTGTCTTCTGATTTTAAAATCAAAAAATAGGCATAAGAACGGGCTGCCACAGCCTGTGCCTTTAACGCCTCAAGATGCCAGGATGGAGACATCTCTTTTGGCACCACCCCCAATAAATATGTTTCAAGGGGAAGATAATTTATAAATAAAATTTTATTGCCCTTAACCAGCAGAACTAACTGGCCATGATAGGATCTGTTTTGCAGATAAAAAAGCTTTCCCTGTGGCTTTAAAATTACTTTCCTGCCCCACTTATGTCCATTAATAACTACCTGACCTTCATCTAAATTTACAACATAAACTCCTGATGGCAATATTTTTTCATTTCCAGATTGCACAGAACTGTCAAACCTGACTTTGGCTTCCCTGCTTTGATGTAAAACCACCCTGATCCAGGGCTCTTCTCTTAAAATAGCACCCTCTTCTGGTTCTTTAATTTGTAACCTACCCTCTTTTAATTCCTTTTCTATCCGCTCCAGCATATACCGGGCAGTAAAAACGCGCAAACCATCTGGAAAACTCTCAATATACTGCTTAAACTTTTCCCTGGATTTTTCTAACTGACCAAGCTCGTAAAAGAGCATCCCTGAATTAAAATAGGCATTGTTCAGGGCCTTTGCACGGGGAAATTCCGAAATAGCCTGAGTATAAACATTTATGGCTTTGTCCTTCTGGCCCAGAAACAACGCCAGCACATCTGCCACACGCACAAGAGCCAGGGCTTTGACCTCTTTATCTCGTGCATAAGAGTAAACCTGATAATAAGTGTCTATACATTCCAGAAAACGTCCATCATCAAGATAAACAGCAGCTTGTTTTAATAGTGGTTCAGGATCAAATTCAAAAGCTTCTGCACTTCTAACTGAGAAGATAAGAAAAAAGAAGATAAAAAGATAAGAAAATAAGAAAATTGGTGAATATGGTGGCTTAAGGTTAAGCCGGGTGCACTGCGAAAAATACGAGTCTCTCATGTAAAAATCCCCCCAAAATATTAGCTTCCCAGAAAATTATTAACTCTATCCCGGACTAACTCCATTTCAGCTTCTCTCAACCAGAATATATCATCTTCTTTTTTAAACCAGGTTATCTGTCGTTTTGCATAGGCTCTGGTATTTTTCAACCACATCTTCCTTGCTTGTTCAAAAGTGATTTCTCCTTTAAGATAAGCTATAATTTCTGGACACCCTATACCGCTGAAACCAGGCAAAGTTTCATCCTTATAGACTTTATAAGCATTTTCTACTTCTTCCACTGCACCCAGTGCAATCATTTTATCAATGCGAGCGTCCAGCCTTTTTGTCAGGTCGTCCAGATTATAGCTTAACCCTACCTTTAAAGCTAAGAACTTTAACTCTGGCTTATGTCTTTTATGCCAGTTAGAAATAGTCACTCCAGTGCCCAGATATACTTCCAGCGCTCTTATTATACGCTGCCTGTCCCGCGCATGTATCTTCCGCGCATATTCAGGATCTATTTTTTCTAACTCTTGATACAACTTTTCAGGACCATATTTCTCACACTTTTGTTTTACTTCCTTCCGCGCACTATCAGGAACAGGGGGTATAGGAGCAAGCCCATAAAGCAGCGAGCGCAAATAAAGCCCGGTCCCACCCACCAGAACTGGCACTCTCCCTCTTTTCCATTCACGCCAGATCAGATCAGAAGCCAAGGAGACAAATTCCCCCGCGCTAATCTTTTCCCTGATTGTTAAAAAACCATATAAATAATGAGGACAAACAGACTGTTCCTCCACACCTGGCTGGGCAGTAACAATGGGCAATTCTTTATAAACCTGCCTGGAATCAAAATTGATTACAGATATGTCTATTTTTTTAGCCAGAAAAAGAGCAAGGTCTGTCTTACCCGTTCCTGTGGCCCCAAGAATACAAATAATTTTGGGCAACTGGCCTGTCATTTCCCAAAACACTCCAGCAATTTCTTTTCCACCACTTCTGGCACTAAACCATGAATGTCTCCGCCCAGTCTGGCCACGTCCTTGATAATTGTGGAACTGATATACAACCACTTATAATCAGTCATTAAAAAAACTGTCTGAATGCTTTGATCCAGTTTTCTATTCATCAGTGCCATCTGAAATTCATATTCAAAGTCAGAAACAGCACGCAGTCCTCTTAAGATAGCTTTTGCCTGTTTTTTGCGGGCATAATCAATCAAAAGCCCGGCAAAAGGCTCAACCCTGACCTCTGGCCTGCCGGCAAAAACTTCCCTGGCCATATCCACCCGCTCTTCAAGAGTAAATAATGTATTTTTAGGAGAATCATAAGCAATAGCGACAATAATCAAATCAAAAAGATTTAAGCCTCTTTTAACCAGACTTACATGCCCATTGGTTAAAGGATCAAATGTACCTGGATAAATGGCTATGCGTCTTTCTTTTCCCATATATAAATCCTTGTCTGTCCAAAAAGTTTATCTTTTAGAAGCATTAAATCTTCTCTAAACAAATGGTCCAATTCCAGCCTCTTCTCCACTTCAGCCACAATCAAGGCCTGCTCATTAATCCAGCCGTGGGCTATCAGCCCCTGGAGGGCAGGAACCAGCATATCTTTGCCATAGGGAGGATCAATAAAAACCAGATCAAAACTTGACTCAGCATCTCGATCTAAAATTTTAAACACATCTGTACAGAACACTTTAGCTCTTGTCTCAGGAATATCAAATAATTTTAAATTGGCCCGAATGGAATTTGCTGCCCGTGCATTCTTTTCCCAAAAAACAACTTTCCTGGCCCCACGGCTCAGGGCCTCCAGGCCCAGAGAACCGCTGCCGGCAAAAACATCCAGTACTGCTACCTCAGGCCAAAATATTCCTCTGGCCTCAAGCATGGAAAAAAGTGACTCTCTTACCCGTCCTGTAGCTGGACGATATCCACGGCCATGGGAGGTTTTAATTTTTCTTCCTTTATATTTCCCGGCAATTATACGCATTCTGGTGTCAGTGTGGGCTTGCGTTTGAAGATGGTGGAATTTCTGACAACAATTTAGACAACTTTGTGCTTATCTCTAAAACATCATCCCGCAATTCTGTCTGCTCAGGCCAATTTAATTTTTGAAAATCTGAAATACGATTCTTCAGGGTGTCAAGCTTGCCCTGCAGGTCCGTAAACAAAAAATCCCAATTAATCGCGGGCCTGGCCTTTTCCAGATCAAGCCTTGGCTCAAAAATCTTTTCCGGCTTTAAAATACATTCCTCCAAATAATCAGGAATATGCACTTCATATCCAAATCGTTCTTTGATTAGTCCGGCCAGTATCTTCTGTGCCCTGTACTCACCATGAACCAGAAAAATTTTCATGCCCCTGGTCCTAAAAGAGGATAACCACTCCAGAATCTGGCTCTGGCCGGCATGGGCTGAAAAGCCATTAATGGTAAAGACCCTGGCCCGTACGGCCAGTTCTTCGCCTAAAATACGGATGGTTTTGGCGCCATCAACAATTTTCCGACCAGGCGTTCCCTGGGCCTGAAAGCCTACAAAAACAATACTTACGCCTTCACGCCAGATATTGTGGCGTAAATGATGTTTGATCCTTCCTGCATTGGCCATTCCACTGGCTGAAATAATAATAGCCGGCCCTGATAACGTATTTAACTCCATGGACTCCTGAGCAGTCAGGGTTAATTTTAAATTAGGCAGTTGCAAAGGGTCTTCTCCGTTCTCAAGTAATTCTCTGGTTTGCAGATCAAAGTACCTGTGATGTTTGCGAAAAATTTGTGTGGCCTTGATGGCCAGAGGACTGTCAAGAAATACAGGCATATCCCCCGGCAACTTACCTTCTTTATATAAAAGATAAAGAGAATAAATAACCTCCTGAGTCCTTTCTACTGCAAAAGCAGGAATAATTACCTTTTCCCCATGACTATAGCTATAGTTGATGGCCTCAGCCAATTCCTCTCTGCTCTGGGTTTCATTTTTATGATCACGATCTCCATAAGTTGATTCCAGAAATAAAAAATCAGCAATTTCTGAACAATTGGGGTCCTTGACCAAAAGCTGCTTAGGCCGTCCCAGATCTCCTGAAAAAACAAGCTTAAATTTTTGATCATTTTCCTCCACCCATATTTCTATAAAAGCAGAACCTAAAATATGCCCGGCATCTTTATACATAACTTTAACGCCTGAAGCGACATCTATTTCTTCGAAATACTCGATTGGCTTTAAAAGAGATAAAGCCCTGTCAACATCATTTTGAGTATATAGTGGTTCAAGCTGCTCCTGTCCCCTTCTGGCTCTTTTTTTATTTTTCCATGCGGCTTCCATCTCCTGGATATGAGCACTATCATATAACATAATCTCCAGAAGATCTTTTGTGGGAGGAGTTACATATATATTCCCTTTAAATCCTTCCCTGACCAGTCTGGGCAGAAGCCCCGAATGATCAATATGGGCGTGTGTAACCAGAATAAAGTCCAGGTTTTGCGGTTCATAAGGCTCAATACTCCAGTTTCTTTTCTCAATTTCCCTGTTTCCCTGATACATGCCGCAATCAACAGCAAACCTGGCCCCATTAATTTCCAAGATAAAGCATGACCCTGTGACAGTACGCGCTGCTCCTAAAAATTTTACCTTCATACTTTCCTCCAAAAATTTATCGTTTTAAAACAAAACCATCTCTGGAGAGCTTGCCAGAATAACCAACAAGTTGATCAAAGGACTCAACTTTCTGAGTTGCAAAAAATGTTCAATCTTTTCAGTAGATTACAAAAC
>CAJXJU010000053.1 GCA_913055195.1 uncultured Desulfohalobiaceae bacterium
TTTGTCCAGCATGGAAGAAAACGTGCTTTCCGCAACTCCGAAAGTTGAGTTTTCTCAGTTGACGAGAAGGCTCCCCTCATTCAACCTCCTTTTTTCTTCTTCAAGACGACCTATTTCCTGTTCCAGAGCCTCCAGCCTGGCCATTAACTCTTCACCTTGATCCTGAAGTTTCGCATACTCTATATTCAACGCTTTTGCCTGTTCAGCATTGCTATAGGTTATGGGATCAGCCAGCTTGTTTTCCAGCTCTTCCTGCTGACGTAAATTTTCTTCCAGAAGCTTTTCTAACTGAACATACTCCTCTTTTAATGGTTTCAACCTGCGATAGAGCTCATTTCTTTTTTCGGCCTGAATCTTTTTTAATTTTCTGGTTATTTCTCTCTTGTTTAAACCTTTCTGCTGGTCTCCAGAGTCAACCGAAGCATCATTTCCTGTCAGTTTTTGTAAATAAACATCAAAATCATCTACGCTTTCCTCAATTTGACCATTTTTTAAAATCCAGGTCTCCTCAGCAACCTTTTTCAGCAAATAGCGATCATGAGCAACCATTATAATAGTCTCTGGGAACCTGATTAAAGCCTGAATTAAACCTTCCCGGCTTTCCATATCAAGATGGTTGGTTGGTTCGTCCAGAACCAGAAAGTTTGCCCGCTTTAAAAACAAACTGGCCAGTACCAGCCTCGCCTTTTCTCCCCCACTTAAACCTTTTACCTTTTGCTCCCAGAAATCCTGGCCCAATAAAAACAAGCCAAGAACTGTTCGCAGTTCTTCTTCTGTAGTTGCAGGATGGCTGAGCCTTCTTATTTCTTGCAAAACTGTATTTTGCAAATTCAAAATCTCAGTTTGGTGCTGACTATAATACCCTACAACAATATTGGAACCCAGCTTTATATATCCTGAACAAGGATTTAACTCGCGCACAATAAGACGTAAAAGGGTTGATTTTCCCTCCCCATTTGGGCCAATGACAGCAATTTTTTGCCCTCGCAATATGTTAAAATTTAGACTAGATAAGATGCGTTTCTTTTGTTCAGGATAAGAAAATTCTACATCTACTGCACTAAGAACAATTTTATTGGCCTTTTTAGGTTCTGGCCAGGAAAAAGAAAGTGACTTTGCTCTCTTCTCCAGAGTCAGTTCATCAAGTTTGTTTTGTAATTTTTCAATCTGCAAAAGTCTTGCCTGTGCCTGCCTGGCTTTAGATGCCTTGTAGCGAAACTTTTGCACAAAAGAATAAATATGCTCTATTTCTTTTTGTATTTTTTCTGCTTGCTTCTGGGCTTGCATCTGATTTTGATTATGCCAGGTCAAAAATTGCGAAAAATTACCAGGCCGCAAAATTGGTCTGGACAAACCAAGTATCAAGACATGAGTACTTACTTTGTCCAGAAAATAGCGATCATGGGCCACAAAAACCAGAATGCCCTTGAAATTTAAAAGATAGTCTTCCAGCCAGAGCACTGCATCCAGATCAAGATGGTTGGTTGGCTCATCCAGAAAAAGCACATCAGCCCCCCCTGTCAACACACGGGCCAGCTTGGCCCTTTCTCTCCATCCTCCGCTGAAAATCTTTAGAGGGCGACTTAAGGAATTTTTATCAAAGCCCAGGCCCATGAGTATCTTTTCAGCCTGATATTCAGGATTATATCCAAATTTATGTTCCAGCTCCTGTTGTGCCTTACTTAACTGAAAAAGCTTTTGTCTATCATCTTCAAGAACTGCCTTTTTCCACTTACGCCAGAAGTCATTCCAGTCCGGCACGGCCTCCAGAACATAGGTCAAAAGATCCTTTTCAAGGTCATCCTGCCCCAGTTCCTGAGTCATAAAACCCAGCCTGGCCCCTCTGGGCCAGATCACCTGACCGCTATCAGGCTCTACTTCACGCGCCAGAATTTTGAGTAAAGTACTTTTACCGCATCCATTGGGACCAACCAGCCCCAGGCGCATGCCAGAACAAACTTCTAAATTTAAATCTTTAAATAAATCCCGGCCATTATAAGTTTTATGGATTTTTTGCGCACAAATCTTTAACATTCACCATCCTTATAGCGCATACCTACTTCCAGATACTTTTGTCTCAAATCAAAAGGAAGGTTTAATTGTTCATCTACTGACAAAAAATAAAAAGTCTTGGCTAATTCTTCAGCTATAAGTTTTTTATTCTCCAGCCGCCACTGATATACTTTTTGTGGCAAAAGTTCTTTTGCCTTATTTAAAATAGTCTTTACTCTTGCTCCAATGCTATGTTCCATCTGTACCTTTCTCTTGCCTGCCAGGGCAATTTCCTTCAATTTACTACTTGCCAATGCCTTTTTTGCCTCCGCAACAGCGCTTGCCACATTCCCTCGCTCATAAACCAGGATCTCTTCTCCAGGAACAAACAGATCACTAAGTCCATTTTCTACATTTTCAGTCAAAACCGCTGCTCCACAGGCAGCAGCCTCAAAGATTCTGAAATTAAGCTCCCCTGCTGCACTTTGATTGAGAACAATCTTGCTCCGGGCATAAATAGGCTGATAAGCCCCCTGTTTAATAATTAGGGGAAGTTTTTTGCGGCAGGCCAGCAAAAATTCGCGCCTGCCCTGATTATAAACGCCATCAAGAGTGCCCACGAAACTAACAGGAATATCCCGCGATAGCCCTTCATCAAAAGCCACACGAGGATCAAAAAAAAGTGGAAACCACAAGACCTCTCTGGGCGAGTCAGAGCGCTTAAAAATGGGCAGATAATCTTTTTGAGCCACCAGGAATAAATCAAAACAGACTGAAAACGGTACCTGCCAGGGATTACAATATTGATCAATGGAGAAACCTATGCTCAAACAGGGCAACTTTTCAAAACCAACCACTCCTGGAGGGCGACACAAATCATTCCAGAGAACAACATCCGGCACAAACCCCTTGCTATTTAAAAAATCTATCAGATCTCTGGGTCCCAGAAGATTTTCCAGCTTCAGGTCACAATTTTCACTATAACCTATAGTTAAAACCTTATGCCCGGCTTTTTTTAAAGCAGAGACAAAATATTCTCCTTCCAGGTTTAAAATACGCATGATTTTTTCACACCCCGTCATGTCTTTTGAATCCGCCTAAATCAACCATTGCCCTTTTCAATAAGAAGTTATATGTTGATCGAAGTTTGTTTTGATAAATGCTCAAGGAGGAAATCATGATCCCCAAAGAACTATCTTATACCAAAACTCATGAGTGGGCTAAAGTTGAAGGAGATGTAGCAATAGTTGGCATTACTCATTTTGCCCAGGAGCAGCTCGGTGACATCACCTTTATTGAACTGCCTCAGATTGGTCAAAAATTCAATAGAGGCGATGAAATGGGTAGCATTGAATCAGTCAAAGCAGCCAGTGAAATTTACTCCCCTGTCTCAGGCGAAGTAATAGCTGTCAATGAAGAATTGGAAAATGCTCCGGAAAAAATCAATCAAGACCCCTATGGACAGGGATGGATAGCCAGGTTTAAGTTGACCTCTCCTGCTGAAGGTCTGCTAAACAGTGATGAGTATGCCAGAATAGTTGAGGAGCATTAATCAATGCCATACATACCGCACACACACGGGCAACAACAGGAAATGCTGAGCACCATTGGCGTGGCCAGCATAGATGACCTTTTTACAGATATTGCTCCTGAACTTCGGCCCAAAAGCTTTGATCTGCCAGAAGGCAGAAGCGAAATGCAGGTAAGAAGTCATCTGGAAAAGCTGGCCGCCAAAAACAATACAAACTTAACCACCTTCTTAGGGGCTGGTTTTTATGATCACTATATTCCTTCGGCCATAAAGGCCATTCTGTCCCGTTCTGAATTTTATACTGCCTATACCCCGTATCAGCCTGAAGCCTCCCAGGGTACTTTACAGGCAATATTTGAATATCAAACAGCCATGTGCCGGCTCATGGATATGGATTATGCCAATGCCTCTTTATATGACGGGGGGACAGCCATTTACGAGGCTATTATGATGGCTGTACGGGCCACAAAAAGAAAAAAAATCATTGTCTCGGAATGCTTAAGTCCCATCTACCGGTGTATGCTTGACTGCTATACAACCAATCTCCACCTTGATTTAGTTACTGTTCCACATAAACAGGGCCTGACAGATATCCAGGCACTTATGGATCAGATTGACGAACACACAGCCGCAGTCGTGGTCCAGAATCCTAATTTTTTTGGCTGTATCAATGATTTCACTTCTCTATTTGCTAAAGCCAGAGAAAATGGAGCTTTAAGTATCATCTCTGTCTATGCCCTTATGCAATCAGTTTTAAAAACACCAGGACAAATGGGCGCAGACATAGCTGTTGCTGAAGGCCAGAGCCTGGGCCTGCCTCTTAGTTTTGGCGGCCCTTACCTGGGCATTATGACCTGTAAAGGGAAGTTAATCCGACAGATGCCAGGCAGGATTGTAGGCAAAACAGTGGATAAAGATGGCAGAGAAGGATATGTCCTTACTTTACAGGCCAGAGAACAACATATCCGCAGACAAAAGGCTACTTCCAATATCTGTTCAAACCAATCTCTATGCGCGCTGCAATCCCTGGTCTATGTTTCTCTACTCGGCCCTGAAGGTCTGAAAAGAACTGCCCACGCCTGCATAGAGTTAGCCCATTATGCCGCGCAAAAATTAACCTCCATTAATGGCATAACCATTTTAAATGATCAGCCCTTTGCCAATGAATTCACTATACGTTTGCCTGTAAGCGCATATGCCATTATCGACAAACTGGTACCTCAGGGCTATGTGCCGGGATTCCCTTTAGGCCGTTATTATCAGGGAATGGAGAACTGTTTGCTCATCGCGTGTACAGAAAAGAGAACCAAACAGGACATTGGTATATTAGTGGAACTTATGCGAGGAGCACTTGAATAAGTATGGGAGTAAAATTATGTTAGGAATCAAAAAACAAATTATATTTAATGAACAACAAATTCCTGTTGCTGTACAAATACCATTTGAACAGTATCAATTAATAGAAGAGATACTTGAAGATTATGGTTTAGCACAATTGATGGATGAAGTAGAACAAGATGAAACCTTAACATTTCATGAAGCTAAGGCATACTATCAAAATTTGAAAAAAAAAGTTGGCAAGTAGAATACACAAAAAGGTTTTTAAAAGAATTATCCAAACTACCATCGACAATTCAAAGACAATTTGAACAAATTGTTTTTGTTGAATTACTAAAATATGATCCATTTCAGTTAAGCTACATTAAAAAATTAGTTGGATACCATGATAAATATAAAATTCGTAAAGGAGATTACCGACTTGGTTTGACAATAAAAAAGAAAGAAAAAAAGATAATTTGTCAACGTATAGCACATCGTAAGATTATATATAAAATATTTCCTTAACAACTAACGCTATAAACAGGAAAAACAATGAAAACAATCTTTGCTAAATCAGTTCCTGGCCGCAAAGGTGTTTGGCCTGAAGAACCTGAAGGACAAATCACCGATTTTATCCCTGAAAATTTATTGCGTGAAAACTTACCTGCGCTTCCTGAACAATCAGAACTGGACGTGGTGCGCCACTTTACCCTCCTGTCCAGACGCAATTTTGGCGTAGATAGCAATTTCTATCCTTTAGGCTCATGCACCATGAAATACAATCCCAAATTCATGGAGGACATAGCGAATTTGTCCGGTTTTACAGATCTTCATCCTCTGGTACCGCAACTGCGCGGGGCCGGACATTATACTCAGGGAGCGCTGGAAGTTCTCTATGAAACAGAGAAACTCTTATGTGAAATAACAGGCATGGACGCGTTTACTCTCCAGCCTCTTGCTGGAGCGCACGGCGAACTAACCGGCGTTATGCTCATGGCAGCCTATCACAACTATAAAGGAAACAAAAAAACTAAAATCATTGTTCCTGATTCAGCCCACGGCACCAATCCTGCCTCGGCTGCCATTGCAGGCTATGAGGTCGTAAGCATTGAATCCAGAGATGGCATTATTGACCCACAAGCACTAAAGGATGCTTTAGACGATGAAGTAGCTGGTCTTATGATGACCTGTCCCAATACATTAGGGCTTTTTGAGCGTCACCTGAGAGAGATCGTTGAGCTGGTGCATTCTGTGGATGGACTGCTTTATTATGACGGAGCCAATTTAAACGCCATTTTAGGCAAAATGCGCGTTGGCGATGTGGGTTTTGACGTAGTGCATCTGAATTTACATAAAACCTTTGGCACCCCTCATGGGGGAGGCGGTCCTGGCTCTGGTCCGGTGGGAGTAAACAAAAAGCTGGAACCGTTTTTACCCATTTCCAGGGTGGTCAAATTAGAAGACGGTCAATTTTTTCTGGATTATGATTATCCTTTTTCCATTGGATATATTGCCCCCTTTTATGGTAATTTTGGGGTCATTTTAAAGGCCTATGCCTATATCTTACGTCTTGGCCGCGAAGGGCTGATCCGGGTTTCAGAAAATGCAGTTCTTGCAGCCAATTATTTGCGCAAAAAATTAGAAGACTATCTACACATCCCTTACAATCGTACTTGCGCTCACGCTATGCATGAATTTGTGGCCTCAGCAGTTAAGCAGGCCCAAAAAGGGGTCCGCGCCTTAGACATTGCCAAGGCCCTGCTGGATAAGGGACATCATGCACCAACCATCTACTTTCCTTTGATTGTTAAAGAATGTTTGATGATCGAACCAACAGAAACTGAGAGTAAGGAAACTCTGGATCAATTTGTAGATGACCTCATTGAAATATTGAAAATCGCAGAAGAAAATCCCGAAGCGATTCAGGAAGCTCCTGTTAATACTCCGGTCAAAAGGCTGGATGAAGTAAAAGCTGCCAGAGAGATGATATTAAAAGAGCAGGATATGTAAAAATGAAATATGAACTAGTAGTCATTGGAGCTGGCCCTGGTGGTTACGCGGCCAGTCTTAAAGGCGCAAAAAATGGATTAAAAACAGCCCTTATTGAAGCAGACCTTTTAGGTGGCACCTGCTTGAATCGCGGTTGCATCCCAACCAAACTTTTTCTGGGAGCAACCGAACCCATTGCCGGTCTGAAGGCACAACAAAGGCTGCGTCTGGCCTCTGGCGAAATTAAAATCGACCTGAAAAAATTGCAACAGCGCAAAAAAAGCCTTATTTCAGCCACGCACAGGGCCATGACCGCCAATTTAAAAAAACTTGGTGTGGATTTAATCTCTGGTCAGGCCAGATTACTGAATTCTTCAACACTGGAAGTCTCTGGAGCAGATAAACAAAAGATAGAGTTTGACCATTTAATCATTGCCACAGGCTCAAAAAATGCTACCTTGCCGGGTCTTATCCCTGATCATCAAAATATCCTTGATTCCAATGATATTTTAGACCTGGAATCTGTTCCTGAAAAATTAGCCATTATTGGAGCTGGCGCTATTGGCATTGAACTGGGACAATTTTTCAGCCGACTGGGCAGTAAAATTGTTCTCATTGAAGCGAAAAATAGGGTTGTACCTGCTGAAGACCCTGACATTTCTAAGGAACTGGAAAAAGTCTTAAAAAGGGAAAAATGGACTATCA
>CAJXJU010000054.1 GCA_913055195.1 uncultured Desulfohalobiaceae bacterium
ATTTCGATATTCGAATTTCGGATTTCTCAACTTTCGGAACTCCGAAAGTTGAGTTAATATTCTATGCTCGATAAAAATTAATTTTTCAAATAGAAAATTATAATCAAGATGAGATAATTGGATAGATGAAATTTATTTTGGTTATTGGTGTATTGGTTATTGGTGTAATTGTAGGGCGCCCTCTGCCCTTACATTTAATCGAATTTACCCCCAAAATTTGATGCGATTGGCCTGATTGCCCTGCGGATTCAGGTTGTATCTGTTGCGATTATTCATTAAAAGTTTCCTTGGCCAGGATAGAACATAACCAGGAGGAAGCCATGAAATTTTTAAAACTCTATTACGGTCCACTGGCTCTGATTTTTCTGGGAGTTTTTGAGGCGCTTCTCTTTTCAGGAAATCTTCTGGTAGGGCAGTGGTTTTATCTTTTTGCCTGGTGGCCGTATATCTTTTTTGTGGATTGGCTGGTTAAAAGACGTACTGGCAATTCCCTTCTTATGGATCGCACAAAAGAATTTTTGTGGCTCATTCCCTGGTCAACCTTTTTCTGGCTTATCTTTGAGTGGTTCAACCTTTTTCTCAAAAACTGGCACTATATAAACATCATCTCTTCTCTCCCTCTCAGGTGGACGGGTTATTTTCTTTCTTTTGGCACTGTGCTGACAGGGCTGTTTGAGACTTATGAGCTTCTTGCTTCATATAATATTCTAAATCCATATAAAGATACGGCAACTGTGTACACATATCATTTGCCAGATGCCAGAAAACTTTATCCCTGGTTTTTGACGCTTGGGACGCTATTTTTAGCCCTGCCTCTGGCCTATCCACGATATTCTTTTCCCCTCATCTGGGGGGCCTTTGTCTTTCTGCTGGAGCCGATAAACCATGCCCTTGGCGCACCTTCTCTTTTGCGTGAATGGGAAAATGGCTCTCTAAGAAAATTTTTCTTACTTCTCCTTTCCGGCCTTATTTGCGGTTTTTTGTGGGAGTTCTGGAATTTCTGGGCACAAAGCAAATGGATCTATACCGTGCCTTTTGTAGGGAATATCAAGCTCTTTGAGATGCCAGTGGCTGGTTTTTTGGGTTTTCCGCCCTTTGCCGTGGAATGTTACTGCCTGGCATCCTTTTTAAGTCTTTTCCGTCAGGGACGTACCTGGGAGCAAAATAGGGTTGCTGAGCAAAGCCGAAGCTCTGGCGCAAAGACTTCGCTGAGGCTAAAAGTTTTTGCCTTTGTCTTACACCTTGTCTTTTATATAGTTATGTTTCACGCCATAGATATTTATACGGTGAAAAGCTATGCTTGAGATTTTTCCTGAATCCGTGAACTTTTAGTGGAAAAATACAAAAGTTCACGAATTCAGGTTGGACTTTTTGAAAAAAATTGTTTAAATATGTCCGAGATTTTGAAAAAAATCAGCAAAATCTCGGAGAATATGTAAATGCTTTATAAAAGAGACCTCGTAGATATTCTTAAACATCATCTATCCTCGGATTATCATCTAATTATCATTGGCGCGCGTCAAACCGGTAAAACGAGTTTACTTTTATTTTTAGAGCAGGAGCTAAAAAAAACGCAAAGAGTATATTATATTTCTCTTGAGGATCCTGATTTTTTGGCTTTATTATCTGCACATCCTGATAATCTTTTTGATATTATTGGTCATGACCAGGAGCAGGCAATAGTTTTGATTGATGAAATTCAATACCTTAATGACCCATCGCATTTTTTAAAGTATCACTTTGATTTTAACCGCAAAAAAATAAAGCTTATCGTCACAGGCTCATCAGCATTTTATCTGGACCAAAAATTTAAAGATTCTCTGGCAGGACGTAAGCGTATTTTTTTTCTTACACCCTTAAATTTGAACGAAATTTTGCTTTTTAAAGGAATTAAAATCCCTGACCTTTTGATAGATGAGCAAAATTTCATAAAATATCCGCTACTTTATCGTAAAGAAATGCATTCGCTTATAAAAGAAATATTGGTTTATGGTAGTTATCCAGCCGTTGTTCTGGAAAATAATAAAGAAGAAAAAAAAGATATTTTGTTTGATCTGGTTGATTCTTATACCAGAAAAGACATCCTTGAATATGGAATTAGGGGACGAGAAAGTTATTATAAGTTTTTAAAATTATTAGCATCTCAGAATGGTAATTTAATTAATAAAAGCGAATTATCATCGACTCTTGGATTGACACGCTATACAATAGACAATTTTATTATGGTTGGTTTAAAAAGTTTTCATTTTACTACCTTAATGCCTTTTTACAAAAATATTCGTAAAGAATTAACTAAAATGCCTAAAATTTATTTTTATGATTGTGGATTGCGTAATGCTCTATTAAAAAATTTTGAGCATCTTGAGTTACGAGAAGATAAGGGCAATTTATTTGAGTGTTTTGTTTTTAATTTTCTTGGTAATCTTTTTTCTTATGAACAATTAAATTTCTGGCGAACTAAAGACAAAAATGAGGTTGATTTTATTATTGAAGATAAAAAAATTGCTATTGAGGTGAAATATAATTCGCAACAGATTAGAAAAAAACGTTATTTAGTTTTCCAGAAGAGATATAATTTTGAATTATATTATTTTGTCTTTGAGCATACTTATCAAAAAAATCATGAAATTTATCAAAATTTGATTGTGTTTTAGCGGCACAAAACTTCAGGGATTCAAGGGCCAGGTAAGAGTAACAGGTACCATTTTAAGTCATATCGTAAAATAGTACGTACCATTTTACGACAAGCAAGAAAATGGTCTTGCAAAAATTCAGAAAATTAAGCATGTTATAAACATGAAACGCATATATGAATCACTTCTTGACGAACATTTTGTTAATTATAGGCAAATGGCATTTCTTTCTGGTCCCCGTCAGGTAGGCAAGACAACTTCGGCCAGAAAAATTGCCTCATCAAAAACTTCTTTTTACTTTAACTGGGATTTTCAACAACATCGTGCACTTATCATTAAAGGCCCACAGGCAGTAGCGGAAAATGCCGGAGTCCATTATCCTGCTACTGGTGGATCAGCCCCCCTGTCTCTTCGCCCTCTGATTGTATTTGATGAAATTCATAAATATGGTAAATGGAAATTGTTTTTAAAAGGTTTTTTCGATCTTTATAAAGACAGATATAATGTTCTGGTAACTGGTTCAGGCCGACTGGATGTTTATAAACGCGGTGGTGATAGTCTGATGGGGCGTTATTTTCTCTATCGAATGCATCCCCTGTCTGTTGCTGAAATATTACGTACCTCTATAAATGAACAGGAAATTTCTTTGCCAGAAAAGATTGATGCTGATACTTTTGAAGGGCTTCTTCAATTTGGTGGATTTCCTGAACCATTTCTTCAGGCTAATAAACGGTTTTATAATCGCTGGAAAAGGTTGCGTATAGAACAGCTTTTGCAAGAAGACCTGCGGGATATTTCCCGTATTCAGGAAATAGCGCAAATGGAAATGCTTGCCCGGATTTTACAGCACCAGGCAGGTCAACTAATATCCTTTGCCAGCCTGGCGTCTGAGATTAATGTTAGTGTTGACACTGTGCGCCGTTGGTTAACCATTCTTGAATCTCTCTTTTATTGTTTTTCTATAAGGCCATGGTTTCGTAATATTCCTAAATCACTGCGTAAACAACCAAAAGTTTATCTATGGGACTGGAGTGACGTTCAGGATGTGGGAGCCAGACACGAAAATTTTATCGCCAGTCATCTTTTAAAAGCAGTTCATTTCTGGACTGATATGGGATTAGGAACTTATCAACTCTATTACATAAGAGATAAAGATAAACGAGAGGTGGATTTTCTGGTGACACGAGATGATAACCCGTGGTTTCTTGTAGAAGTAAAAACATCAAAAAATGTCAGATTAAATAAGTATCTAGCTGCTTTTAAGGAAAAAACAAAGGCAAGCCATGCCTTTCAAATAGCTTTTGATCTTGATTATATTGAACAGGATTGCTTTTCATTAAGCGAGCCGGTTATTGTACCGGCTACAACATTTTTGTCACAACTAATATAAAAAACAACATGGAGCTTATAAAGTATGAAAAAAATAATTTTTAATTCAAAAGAAATAATTCCTTCTAAAATTGTTTGTATTGGTAGAAATTATGTTGAGCATATTCAAGAACTAAACAATGAAATCCCATCATCAATGGTAATTTTCAACAAACCAAACTCATCCATTTCAAATGAACTTTACTGGATAAGTGATGATTGTCATTATGAGGCTGAAATCTGTTTTATTATAGAAAAAAGAGAAATTGCTGGAGTAGGTATTGGCCTTGATTTAACAAAAAGAGAAATGCAAGCCAGATTAAAATCAAAAGGATTGCCCTGGGAGAGGGCAAAGGCATTTGATAACTCTGCTGTTTTTAGTGAGTTTGTAAAGTTTGATGGCGATTTTAAAACTTTAAGATTAGAGCTTTTTATCAATGATAAATTAGTTCAGAAAGGTAGTTATGATTTAATGATATATAAACCTGCTCAAATTTTAAAAGAGATAAAAACTTTTATGAGCCTGGAAGATGGTGATATTATTATGACCGGTACTCCAAAAGGAGTGGGAACCTATAATGTTGGTGATAGATTTATTGGCAGGATATACAGTAATAAGGAAATTTTAATCGAAGCAAAATGGGAAGTCCTTTGTTGTATCTAGGGGCAACCACAATGGTTGCCCCTAGATTCGCACAGGTGCTCTTAGAATAAAACAGAAAAGTGGACTTTTTGTAAAAAATTGACCCAAAAAGCCCGAGATTTCGCAAAAATTTTTGCGAAATCTCGGAAAATGTGAACTAATTCTTTTCACTCCTGTTCTTAAATCAAGCAAAAGTTCTGGCGCAGAACTATTTTATCTGAAAATCGTTCTCTCGCAGAACTCTTTTTTAATATTCTCGAAAAAAGTTCGCTGGCAGAACTTTTTATCCTTTAATCTGGGTAGGAGGTCGTTAAAAATCAAGGAGGCAAAAATTTTTGCATAGCCCCCTTCAGGTAAGCCAGACCAATGGGCTGGAGACGGATATTAGTTTCATAAAAGTCCTGAATTGGGGGCTGAACAAGAACTAATTTCACGATTGTTCGCTTTTCCTGGGGATAGGCAGGTATTCAACAACTCTCTCAATCAGCTCTATTATTATGTCTATTTAAACAATTGAGAATGGCTTCCTATATCTACTAGAGTTAATGTATCTTCGTGAAGTTGATAAATAAGAAGTAAATCGTTTTTTATGTGGCATTCTCTATATTTTTTGAGATTTCCTGACAATTTATGGTCTTTGAATTTAGACGGTAATTTTTCTTCTTTTAAAAGGGAATTGACCAATTTTTTAAAGATTACATCGTCTTGAGGGGATACTCGTTTTTTATAATGTTTGAGAAAAGTTCTGGTAGTTAATAACTGTTTCAACTTCTTGCTTCCTTAATCAATTCATCCACATTGTCAAAGACGATCAGATTTTCATTTTCCGCTTCTTCAATGGCCTTTATTGTTTCATCAGAGGGCAATTCAAGCTCAAAAGGCAATCGTTTGTCCATTGCAATTTTGGCAAGAAACATATTTATTCCGTCACTTAAGCTCAGGCCAAATTGCTTAAAAAAATTTTTGGCAAAATCCCTGTATTCTTTTTCAAGTTTTATGCTTGTTGTTACTCTCATTTTCTCACTCCCTATTTTTATAAAGATATTACTTTTGTATTATTTTTTCCGGTTTTGTCAAGGATAGATTCGCCTGCAAAAAGTTCCTTTTTGCAGGCGACGTTCAATGTTCCGAGCACCTAATGTTCAACGATTAACTAAAGCAAGATATTTTTTTCTCGTTTAGGTGCTCGGCAATGTTTAATATGTTAGACGATAGCGCTTTTCTCAAGAACTAACTTCACGATTGTTCGCTTTTCCTGGGGATAGGCAAGTATTCAACAGTAGGCATTTTGCGCACAGGCTGAGGATAAAGGCTTAACAGTTGTAAAATTTCAGCAGGCATATCTTTGGACACATTCAGCCCCAGTTTTTTGGCTTCTTCATAAGTTATTGGATAATCATGTGTCCATCTGCCTTCGGATAGGGTTCTGGCTAATTCTCTGGCCTTTGTCTCATCAACCTTGCCGTCCAGCAGCTCATACACTGCTTCTTCAACCTGCTTTATGGCCTTGGCAGCTATATCTGCCATGATCAGGGTTTTGTCTTCTATTTTGTCGAGATTTTTTTGCTGAGTAAGTTTAACAATGGATGCTGCTGGATATTCGCCAAGCTGGGGATCAACTGGCCCCAGAACAGAAGATTCAGTCATAACAATTTCATCAGCAGCCAGGGCAATCATAGTTCCCCCACTCATGGCATAATGAGGAACAAAAACCGTGACCTTGCCTTTGTGCTTTTTGAGGGCGCGCGCAATTTGTAACGATGCCAGAACAAGGCCACCTGGAGTGTGCAGAACAATATCCAGGGGCACGTCAGGGCCGGTCATGTAAATAGCCCGCAAAACTTCTTCAGAATCATGAATGTCAATGTATTTGAAAACAGGAAAGCCCAGTAAACTCATGGTCTCCTGGCGATGGATCAAAAGGATAACCCTGGATGATCTCTTTTTTTCGATTTTAGCAATAAGCCTTTGCCTGCTGGCTTCCAGCATTCTTTGTTTGATTACTGGCTGCAAAGCAGACAAAATGAAAAAGAGCCATAACAAATCAAATGGATGCATAAGAAGACCTCCTATAAGTTGCGATAATTAATAAATATTTCATCAGGATAAAGCCTGTGATACTCTTTTTTGCGCATAAAAGCCAGAAGAATGATACCGGCAATAAATCCGCCAATATGTGCCCACCAGGCAATACTGGAGCCATTATGTATTGATACAATAGCCAGAAGTCCAGGGAAAAGCTGTGAAATAAACCAGCCAATAAGGTACAAAACAGCCGGAATTTCAATAAAATAGGGAAGAAAAAAGATGGGGATCAAAGTAATTATTCTGGAATGGGGAAACAAGATCATATAAGCGCCCATTACACCGGCAATGGCACCGGACGCGCCAACAACAGGAACAGTTGAGTGAAAATTAGTTATAAAGTGTGTGAGATTGGCCGCAAGACCGCAAATGATATAAAAAATGAAATAGCGAAAGTGACCCAGCCTGTCCTCTACATTGTCACCAAAAATCCATAAAGCCCACATGTTGGATATGAGATGGAACCAGCCTCCATGCAGGAACATATTGGTCAAAAAAGGAGAATAGTCCCAGGGAGGCAGGCCAGCAAAAAAGGCCCAGACTTCATTGGTGTATCTGGCCGGGACAAGACCATATTTGTGCATAAAGGCAATTAAATAGGGTTCAGGCAAAGAGGCCTGAATTAGAAAAACCAGGATGTTGACGGCTATAATGATGTAATTTGTAAATGGTGTTTCCCGGTGAGGAATGCTGTCTTTCAAAGGAATCATCTGACCACCTTTTGAGTTTAGGATTAACTTAACTCACTCAACTTTCGGAGTTCCGAAAGTTGAGAAATTCGAAATCCGAATATCGAAA
>CAJXJU010000055.1 GCA_913055195.1 uncultured Desulfohalobiaceae bacterium
AAGGCAAAATAAAGATTCAGGATATAAAAGAAGTGGTCAGTTAGGCAGTGTTACCGTCCCTTTATCCAGCTCTTACCTGTGAAAAACCACTGCTTGCGGCTCTCTGTGAGTTAAAACCAAAAATTACTTTGTCTCTATTTATCCTATTACATATATCATCCTGTCCCTTTCAACAACATAAGCCTCTCAGGCGCCAAAAATAAATCAAGCAATTTTTCACCATTCAAACAAGTAAGCTTTGAAACAGGACTTGCAGCCACCTGGTGATAAATTGCCATAAGTTGTTCGCCATAGCGCTGAAGGCTGTACTTCTCTTTTAAAATCTTCTGGTGGGAATGAATATAATTTTGACGATTCTGTAGAGACGGTAAATAATGGGGGGAGAGAAATTTTGTTCTGGCCGGGTCAGCTTTTATCTGTTCCAGCACAATCTCCTGTAGTTCTTCATCCAGACAGCCAAAATCAACTGTCCCATCCCCAATCCACACAGATAAAACACGCTCCACATCTTCTGCAGCAGGCATCCGGCCATAGGCATGAAAACTTTTTTGCAACCCATTAAACGCCTTACGTTCAATTACATCCAGACCCAGCCATTCTACAGGCACTTCCAGTCGTTGATAAAGCCAGGGAAGCTCAAGCCCCTGGTTTTTAAAATCAGATGTAATCTCAGGAATATCTCTGCCAAAAAGGGGACGATTAATGAGCCAGGGTTCTAAAAAGGCCAGGCCAAAACCTTCACTTATGCTGGTAGTTAGCAAACAATATGCTTTTTGCATAAGAGAGGTAAAATCATATTTAAGAGCCAGCTCAAAATGCACAGGCAAATTAAGGCGCAAAGCAATATTTTGCCATTTTTTAAATTGGGGTCTGGCAGCAGGATTTTGTGGCCCTCTGGTAGTAGCAAAAACATTTTCTTCTCCAGCTAAACTTGCCCAGAGCAAAAACTCGCCTATATTTTTGCGACGAATAGCCCGTGTGGGATAAAGCCACAACTTTTTATCCTGCAAAAATTCCCAATCTACCCTTTTCTCCTCTCTATTATCTGATATCTGAAAATCCACTGGATTGGGTAAAAGATGCAACCTGGCTCTATCTGCTCCTGAGATGGCAAGAAAGTTTAAATCCCGGCCATTTAAAAGCGCATAATGAACATGACTGGCACACAGGTAAAGCAGTGCAGAAAGTCTATCTCTATTTCCAGCAGCAATTTTTTTGAGCATCAATTGATAATTAGCTGGCCGGCCATCCTCTGCAAAGTCGTGAATATGCAGTAAAAGTCTTGCGCCTTTTTGAGCCAGTTTATGAAGAGCAAGGGGCAAAAGAAGGTTTTTACCCAGACAGTGGTTGTGCACATGCCAGACATCTGGACTGCCCCCCAATGCAGAAGATGCAGCCTGTTCCATTTCATTAATCAGTTGCTCAACACTGATTTCAGGCCGCTGGTGTTCATATTGCAGTCCAGGGACAACGTACCACTGACCAGGAAAATCCACCTCTGGCCTGGCGCCGCTTAACACCACAAATTTTATGCCCTTTCCTGCCAGTGC
Source organism: uncultured Desulfohalobiaceae bacterium (assembly GCA_913055195.1). GTDB lineage: Bacteria > Desulfobacterota > Desulfovibrionia > Desulfovibrionales > Desulfonatronovibrionaceae > Desulfovulcanus. Next base: position 1,551 of record CAJXJU010000055.1, read on the forward strand.
CTTTAAAGTATTGAGAATAACTGTGGTAACTCCACCTGGCTGCAAATGATAATGAATAATAGCAACGCGCATGTTTAGTGCTGGTGTTAATGTTAGTGTTGGTTGCAGTAGGCATCCACTTCAATCATGGGAGGTCTTTCTTCCTCAAATATTTCATATACAATCTGCTCATATTGTTCGCCTTTGGCCTGAAACTGGCGCAAAAGAGTGGGCAGTTCAGGCAAACACTCTACTATTTCTCTTTGTTTAAGCCGTTTAAAAAACACGCGTAAAATACCAAAGGCCATTTTTCCTAAATCTCTTGTAGCCTGATGGCGATGCACCCGGCGGTCAAGGTCGGTCTGGGCCAGGGCCTCTAATCCCCATTCTGAATAAACATCAATAAGGTGGGATGTCTCCACTCCATAGCCTATGGGAAAAGGAATCTTTTCCAGGATCTCCCGTCTGGCAGCATATTCACCTGACAGAGGTTGCACCAGAGCAGTTAGCTCAGGAAAAAACAGAGAAAACAGAGGACGAATCAAAATCTCAGTTACCCGGCCTCCGCCTGATGGTCTGATCTGACCAGAAAGGGCCAGAGGACGGTCATAAAACGCTTTCACATATTTAATTTCGCGGCGATAAATAAGGGGCGCGACCAGGCCATAGACAAAACGGGGATGAATATTTTTAATGTCCGCATCAACATAAACAATGATATCGCCTTTAAGCTGATAAATAGCCTTCCACAAATTTTCTCCCTTGCCACGTTTGGCGCCCATTTCAGGCAATATATCTGCTGACAGATATACATCTGCTCCAAAGGAGGCTGCCACTTCCAGGGTCCTGTCTGTGGAGCCGGAATCAATTACAGCCAGTTCATCTATCAAGGGATAACGATCCATCAGCTCGGATTTAAAAATCACCACTTCCTTGCCAATGGTTTTTTCTTCATTCAGGGTAGGAATACACAAAGAAATGGTTACTCCCTGTTTCTCCTTTTCTTCCACGAGTCGAGAAATATCTTTAAATTGACTGTGATGAAAAGTATTTGATTTTAGCCAGTTGTTGATGTTTTGCACCTTAAACCTCCATCAATCGCCATAAGGATGCCAATTAACTGGGCAACTCCCTTCATAATAGGCTCTATTTCTATAAACTCATCAAGATAATTAATATTCTCAGCCAGAGTTATGCCAATGCACAGGCCAGGAATATTGTATTCTGCAAAAGCAGAAATCGCTGGCGAATAAATGCTGTCCTGCGGGACAATATCCAGAGTGGCCTGAATCTGACGTGCTGCCAGGACAAAAGGATGGCTGGAATCCAGGCCGCCAGAGCTGGTATGGGCAATTGGGGTCAAATGAGCAGAGACACCTGGTTGCAGGGCAATATCATCCAGTATATTATAAATTACGCCAGTAATCTTTTCTATTGTCTGGCCGGAATTACTCCTGATCTGAAATTTCAGCTCACCATTACGTGCCGGATATTTATAAGACACCCCTCCTTCAATGGCTCCCAGGGTCAATAGGGTATGGTTTTCCTGGGGTAAATCCATCTTGTTCAAACGAGAAACAACATGACACAAAACATTAATAGCGCTTTCCTGGCTGATGCGCCTGTTTATCTGGCAGGTTATTTTTCCGCCTAAAGTGGCCATTGAGCGAAAATTCAGTCTGCCCAGTTGAGCACCTTCAACAACAATAGCGGCGTCAACCGGATTTTTTATATTTCCCAGAAAAAACTTTAACCCTTCCTGATCACCCTGGTCCAGATGGCGAACTGGCACGAGAAAACAAAGATCACTTTGCAATTGAATATTCAATTTCTCAAAAAACAACGGCAAACTACTCAAAACAGCAACCCCCAGGCTATTATCAGCCACACCAGGGCCAAAAACACGCGACGAGTTAACACTATAGGTATGGTCTTCAGTAAGAGCAAATGGCGTGTCAGCATGGGCAACAAGAAGAATTGTGCTGTCGCCTTTCTGGCCCGGCAGGATAGCTACCCCATTGCCCAGCTCGTCAGTAGCGCAATCCAGCAGGCCATATTCAGCCCATCTCTCTTCCAGAAAGGCTATCCTGTTTTGCTCCTCTCCTGTAGGAGACGGAATTTCTCCTATTAAAACCAGATTGGCCAGCAATATCTCGCGCAACTTTTCCAGATCAAAGCTCAGGGAACGCACATATTCCAGAATCCTGCTCATTTCATTCTCATTCATATCTTTTCACCTCCCAGCCTGCCGTAATCATCTTCCAGCCTCTCTATATCGTCCTCGCCAAAATAATCTCCCAGTTGAACTTCAATAAACACCAATGGCTCTTTACCTTTATTTTCCACGCGGTGGACCTGACCACGAGCAATATCCACTGCCTGGCCAGGGCCAATGGTCACGAGATTATCATCCAGTGTTACAACAGCCTCACCACTGACAATCAACCAGTGTTCCTGACGATGTTTGTGGCGTTGCAAAGAAAGCCTTTGCCCTGGCTTTACCACAATCCTTTTTACTTTGTGATCAGGCTCATCCGCCAGAACAGTAAAACTGCCCCAGGGACGATGCTCTGTTACCTGAACAAATTCTTTTCTGGTGATTTGCCCTGCCATATTGCACCTCCTTTGTTTGTTTACGCCAGGACTTTCAGCCAACAACACTGATAAGGCTCCATGACCACCTCACGCTCCAGCAACGCGCCACTTAAAATATCTCTTACTTTTGCCCTGCCCAGATCCTTATCAATATCTGAGAGGCAAAACCGCTGCTGGTTCGCGCTTACATTGTGAAGGCAATAAACATTGCTTTTGTGCCCGTGCAGAGGCTCCCTTACAAATCCAAACAATTCATCAGGCAAATCCAGAACCCTTTGCCGGGCATTCGGGTGAAAAGCTGGCTCATTTCTGCGTGTTTTCAGAATACCAGTATAAGCTGCAAAGACTTTAGCTGTAGTAGTACTGGAATCTGCCAGAAGCCTCCTCAATTCCTCATTCTGAAATCGTGCCCTATTAATGGCCCGGTTATAACCTGATTTTTGCACCCCTTCATAATCATTTTTACTTCCCATGAGACTGTGAAAATAAATGGCAGGAATACCCTGCAAACCAAGCATAATAACCTGAGAACAAATAAAACGTTTAATCTGAAGCCCTTCATTTTCTGGTTGACGTGCATCTTTAAGCGCATCAAAATAGGTAATATTCAGCTCATAAGGCACTTCTTTGCCGTCCGCACATGACCGGCAGGAAACAAGCCCTCCCAGGGACCTGATAATCTGTATTAAATCCTCAAATTCCTCATCTTTGATCAGTCCTTCTAAGGGACGCACGCCAATACCATCATGAGAGGCAGTAAAATTAAGATAAGAACATCCAGCACAACACTCTTCAAGACCTGCTGCCCACTCGCGCAAATATCTGGCCGAGCCATTATGCAAAGTATAAAGCAATAAAGGTGGCAGGCTGAACTGATAAATCAGATGAGCCTCGTCTCCTTCGCCAAAATAGCTGATATTTTGCTCGTGTGGCAGGTTAGTCTCTGTCAACAGAATAACACCCGGTGCGAGATAATCTATTATATCCCTGAATAACTTCACTATCTCATGGGTCTCAGGCAGATTAATACACGATGTTCCTATTTTTTTCCATAAATAGGCAATGGCATCCAGACGAATAATCCTGGCTCCCTGCGCAATGTAAAATAACAATATCTCCAGCATCTCCATCAGGACATCGGGATTGGCAAAATTCAGGTCAATCTGATCCGCACTAAAAGTGGTCCAGACATATTTTTTTCCATACACTGTTTGCACAGGCGTAAGAAGAGGAGATGTTCTGGGCCGGACAACCTGAGAAAGATCAGCTTCAGGATCAACTTCTATAAAATAGTTCATGGCCGGTGCAATGCCACTGAGATACTCCTGAAACCAGGTTGAACACCGGGAAACATGGTTTAGTACCAGATCCACCATCAGTCGAAAGTCCTGGCTAATCTTTTTTATATCATCCCATTCTCCTAAGTCAGGATTGACTTTTTTATAATCAATAACAGAAAAGCCATCGTCAGAGCTGTAGGGAAAAAAAGGTAAAATATGCACCCATTCAACACACTCTTTTAAATAATCACACAAAAAAGAGAGCAAACTCGCCAGAGGGGTCCTGCCCTTCTGTCTGATCATATCGCCATAAGTTATTAACAGACAACTTTTCTCATCCCATAATCCATTCAAATTAATTTCTTTTTTCAAAAACTCATAGCGCTCGGTCAAAATTGCCATTCGTTCCAGCAGACGATTGATCCGTTTCCTGCCATACAAAAATTCCAGTCTTTTTTCCAGCTTTCTTCTAAAATCTTCACCTAATCTCCACATAAAATCTACCCCCGGAAAAACAAAAAATGCGTCTGACAGGACAAAATATCTGTCAGACGCATTTTTTATAACATCACATAAATCTCAAGACAAGTCAGACATGAGTCGCCTGCAAAAAGTCGAAACTCGCAAATTACAACTAGCGGGGACAGGCGAACGCCTAATGATTTCAATTTGTAGGGGCGTATTGCAATACGCCCCTACTACACAACGCTCGCTGTCGATGTTCGCCTGTTCGCCTGTCCCCGCACGGAAAAATGTACTTTTTGCAGGCGACTCAGACATGGTTCTTAATATTTTTAAGAAGTGTCCTTAATCCTGAGCGTAACACAGGATAGCTATAATACTGGCTGGCCAGATGATAATTAAAATCCACCATTTCCTGACGATATTTTGTATCATACAAAAGCCTTTTAGCCTCTTCCAGAACACGCGAGGTAATAAAACCCGGCATAACAGGCACTTTAAAGCCTTTGGGTTCAATATCCCGCACCCAGACAGGATAACGGTTTACAATGATTGGAACTTTAAAATAAAATGATTCCAGAAGGGCATTGCCAAATCCTTCATAGATACTTGGATAAATAACCAGGTCAGCCTGCGGATAAACATCATGCAAAATGTATATTTTTTTGCCCTGACAATTTATATGACGGCGATAATTAATTCTTTCACCAAAGAATCGAATATCTACCCCCACTGATTGAGCAAGGTCCTGTAATTGTTCCTGATATTCTGCTCCTTCATCGCCCGCAGGATGAGAAACTATCAGCTTGCAGCGGGGATCATTTAAGCGCTGCAACAAATTAATGCTGTGTTCAATGCCTTTGCGCGGCACAACACGAGTGGGTTGTAAAATCAATTTATCATCAGTACCCAGGCCAATTTCCTGACGCAGGTCCGAGGCATACTCATCAGGTGGCAATGGCGGATGGTGAAAATCAATCACATTGGGTATAAGCAGAGAAGAAATCCCTTTGCGCAGGGCCAGTTGCTCCCTGGCAGTCTGATTGATGACCACATGTTGCAAATAAAGATCGCGCGGAGGAAAGGCCATATCCAGAAAATCAGGCACACAATTGACCTGAAAGCGGCTGCGTTCCCAGTAAAAATCATGGTGATGGGCAATGGCCGGCATCACGGTTTCAGAAAGAAACTCAGTAATAGCCACGCCCAGGGGCACATGCATGGGAATGGTCAGGGCATTTTCAATGATAAGTAAGGTAAGATCGAACTCCTTGACAAAATCATAAATAGTGCGTTTTAAATACTCGGCCAGATCATGGATTCGGCGGGTAACAACAGGGGAACGATGGGTATGCCCCCAGATACGCTCATTGATCCACTCGTTCTCCGGGTGCTTAAAAAAAGCTTCAGGCACACACATGGAAAAATCCCGATGACGCTCCAGCAGACCACCATACCAGAAGCAGACATGCCCATCTTCCTTTAAAACTTCAGCCCATTTGGTAGCCTCTAAAGACACGCCATCTGTGCCAGCAAAACGGGTGGAAATAAAACCTATTCTTTCTGCCATGTTAATTGTACCTTTACTCAACTTTCGGGGTTCCGAAAGTTGAGAAATTCGAAATCCGAATATCGAAATCCGAAACAAATTCGA
>CAJXJU010000056.1 GCA_913055195.1 uncultured Desulfohalobiaceae bacterium
TAGCATAAAAGGCAAAAATAGCCTATATCAACGAAATTTAGATGAGATAGCCCTGATAAAGGAACCATAGCAAACACACCTTAGAGGTTACGCATCAAAAAAGTTATTGATTAATTTTTAGAAAAGGATATTCTGTTCAGGATTTACGCTCGATGAACGAGTTAAGTTTCCCGATTCAACCCTTACCTCTTAACCCTTACCCCTTACCATCAAATATGTTTAGAAGCGAAGAAGATTTTTTATCCCTCATTGACCTGTACTTTCCCCGGCAACATCCTCATCTTCTCCTGGGGCGGGGACATGATTGTGCTGTTTTAAATGCTCCTGCGCACCTTTGCATCAGCAGTGATCTTTTTGTTCAAGACATTCATTTTCGTCTTGAATATTTTCGGCCTGATCATGTTGGTCACAAGGCACTGGCTGTTAATTTGAGTGATCTGGCTGCTATGGGAGCAAAACCATTGGGATTTGAGCTGGGTCTTATCTGGCCTGAAAATTTTGACCATAATTTTGCGCATCAGTTATTCAAAGGAATGTCTCAACTGGCAAAGCAGTTTGACCTTGCTCTGGCCGGCGGGGATTTAAGTCTGGGAGAGTCTTTAAGCCTGTGCATTACCATCTGGGGAGAGTGCCCGAAAAAAATTTTTTGCCGCCAGAATGTCTCTTGCGGGGATCTGATTTTTGTCATTGGAAATGTTGGCCTGGCCAGGGCTGGTTTAGAGATGCTGGAACAAAAACGCAAATACCAGCAGGATTTCCCTGCTTGCATTGCCAGCCATCTTTGTCCCGTACCTCTGGTGCGTGAAGGGATGCTTCTGGCCCGACCAGACTGCGCTGACGTTGTTAAAGGACTGATGGATGTTTCTGATGGATTGGCGCAGGACATACCACGTTTTTTAGGCCCTGATCTGGGTTTAGAGATTGATGAACAAAATTTTGCTTTGCACCAGGAAGTAAAAGATTACTGTCGGCTAACCCATCAGGATCCCTTTATTTTTAGCCTCCAGGGCGGTGAAGATTATGCCTTACTTGGGGCAACTTCGCCAGATGGTTTTGTGAAAATAAAAGAACTTTTGCCCCAGGCATGGACTCCTGGCAAAGTAGTAGCCACTCCTGGAATTTTTCTGCATGGAAAGAGGGTAGAAATAAAAGGATTTGATCATTTTGAATCGTGAACCGTTTCGAAGTTCGATTTACAATTTGCGATTTTCGATTACACCACTAACCACTAACCAATATACCAATAACCAATACACCAATGAACAACGAATTACGAACCATAGGTCTTGTTCATTCTTTGTTTAAAGAACCGGGGCAGTGTCCAAGACAGGGAAATGCCAGATGCCCTGAGGTATGGATTGAAATTTTTTCAGAATATACAAAAGGGTTGCGACGTCTTAAAATCGGTCAGGAAATAATTGTCCTTACCTGGTTGCATCTGGCCAGCCGTGATGTATTGCAATGCCATCCGGGTGGCGATGTTACTATGCCTTTACATGGAGTTTTTGCTACCAGGTCACCAAACCGACCCAATCCCATAGGCCTGCATCAGGTTCGTATCCTTGATATTGTTGCTAATAAACTTCTGGTTCATCCCCTGGAAGTTGTGGATCAAACTCCAGTTATTGATCTTAAGCCAGTACTTATCCCTAAAAAAGAGGATATTAGCGGTTATTTTTCCTTATGTAACATTCAGGAGTTGATTCAGATTGCCAGAGATGGATGGAACAAAGGTCTCTTAAATGGATTTAATGGTAATTTAAGTGTGCGTGATGGGGGATACATTCTGATTACCAACTCTGGAGCAGCCAAAGGGCACCTGAACCTTTCTGATCTGGCTGTTATTGATATTGATTCTGGACAGGTTGTAAAAGGTTCTCCTTCGTCTGAAACGCAAATGCATTTGCAAATTTATCGTCATCAAAAAAAGGCAAAAGCAATTGTGCATACGCATCCACCGCATTTATTGGCCCTGTCTTTGATAGCAGAAGCGGAACATGAGATGTTTGATTTACCTCTTTTTGAGGCAAAAACATTTATGGCTCAAATGGCTGTGGTTCCGGCGCTGGCCCCTGGCAGCAGAGAACTTGCAGAAGCAGCTGGTACAAAGGCTCGTTTCAAAAGGTGTCTTTTTTTGCAAAAACATGGACTGGTTTGTTGGGGAGACAACCTTAAAGAAGCCTTAGCGTTAAGCGAAGAACTGGATGGACTGGCCAGGATTGAGCTTCTGGGAAGAAAAAGAAGAAGTTGAGAAGATGGGAAGTCCTGATTTCTTATCTTCTTAACTTCTCATCTTCCTATCTTCAAATAAAACCTAAGCACTCAAAAGAGCCTTCTGGTACTCATAAATAAATGTGGCATAGCTATCATAATCTGAAAATGTGATTTCCTCTTTTCCAAAATCACCGGCCAGTGTTAGTTTAAAAATTTTATGGCCTCCAGCATTTTCAATGCACTCTGCCTTTTGCTTGATCTGATTTAAAGGAATTTTTTTACTAAATATTAACCATCTGGGGATACACACGCATTTTGATTGGGGATCAATTTTGACCTGGCCCATAACCTACTCCTTTTGGCTAAAGTTAAAAAATTTGTTCTGCCTTTTTAGTTTAATACTGTCTCCCTAGCACAGAGTGAAGCTTTTTGACAAGATGCGGCTTCAAAAAAAATAAAAATCCAGTCTCGGTGACTGGATTTTTATGCATATACATACATTCATTTTTTTAACTTAGCTCAGGGGCAAGATTATCAATTTCTACTCCGGCTTTATTTTTTATTCCCTGATCATAGCGGCGCAAAAGCACAATGGCTATCACCAGAATCAAAACCAGGCCACCCAGAATAGCTGTTTCAATCATGGCCATATTGAATTCTTCCATTGTAGGGTGTGACTCAACCAGATGGAGAGTCAGAGCGAGAATGCGCCTTACTGACGCAATAAGACCAATGAGCAGAAATGGTTCAGGCTTTATGATGTGTTCCTGATATGAAATCATCACCGTATGGGCCATCTCCAGAATCATCAACACAAAAAATATTTTGTTCAGGATTGTGCCTACTGTTACGGCCAGGTCCTGTCCCAGAAAAAGTTTGTCCAGATTAGTAACTACATGGAATACAAAAACACTGCCCAGAAGAATAAGTAAAATACCGATAATAAAGTGGAGGATATCACTGCCGATCTCAAATATTTTTCTGGAAAACATTTTGCGAGAAAGCATTGGTCACCCCCTTTTTACCAATCCAGGGTCTTTTTCCATGCCCTGGCAAGTTTTTCTATTGCACAGGTAAACAAGGAGTTGCCTTTAAATTTAAACGTAAGTTCTTGCTCAGGCAGTGTTTGTCCTATAAGACCCAGGGTCTGTCCCTGAAAGAGGTCTTCAAATTTTTGTTGATTTTCTTTTTTGACTGTGACCAGAAACCTGCTGGCAGATTCGCTGTAAAGGAGTTCTTCAGGGCTTAAATCGGCTGTTGCTGGTACATGAGCCAGGTCTATGTACGCTCCCACGCGACCACCAATGGCCATTTCAGCCAGGGCCACAGCAAGGCCCCCATCAGAGAGGTCATGACAGGCAGTTACAAGTTTTCTGGATATTGCCTTATGTAATGTTGTATATCGTTTTTTCGCGCTCAAACCATCTACCTGCGGAACTTCTCCAGCCTTAAGCCCCAGTTCAGAAAAAAATTCACTGCCGCCCAGTTCTTTCCTGGTCAAACCCAGAATATAAATCAGTTCTTCTGGTTGTTTGAAGTCAGAGGTTGTGCAGTTATGAATATCCTCAATGACACTGATGACTGAAAAGAGAACCGTAGGCGGGATAGAAATTTTTACTCCACCGCCAGTATAGTCATTTTTCATGGAATCTTTGCCTGAAATACAGGGTACACCAAAGAGTTGACAAAAGTGCGACAGTGCTTTGTTGGCACGCACCAGTTGAGCCAATTTATAGTGCCCATCAGGTGTTTTTTCTGACTGAACTGGATCACACCAGCAAAAATTATCAACACCTGCCATGTGGTTTAAATCGCCACCAACTGCAACTGCATTGCGAATGGCCTCATCAATGGCATTGGCCATCATCCAGTAGGTATCAAAATCACTGAATTTTGGGCAGATGCCATTGCTCACCACCAGACCGCGATTTTTGGTCAAAACAGGCCTGATGACTGCTGCATCAGCAGGGCCATCATTGACCAGCCCTACCAGAGGCTTAATTACACTGCCTCCCTGTACTTCATGGTCGTATTGGCGAATAATATACTCACGCGAACAGATATTTAATCTTGAAAGCATCTTCTCTAAAAACTTTGCCTGGTCCCCGATTTTGTCTTTAGGAACTTCAACTCTCTCAGAAAGCAAAGGTTTTTCCCAGACAGCCTTAAGTTGCATTTGAGGCAGGCCATGATGCAGAAAGTCCATGTCCAGATAGGCAACAATTTTGTCATTATAGCGGACCAGAAATTTGCCTGAATCATTAAACTCACCCAGAACCGTGGCCTCAACATCCATTTCCTGTGCCAGAGACAGAAAAGTAGCGATTTTGTCTCCGGGCACAGCAAGGGTCATTCTTTCCTGTGCCTCTGATAAAAGTATCTCCCAGGGCTTTAAGCCATCGTACTTTAAAGGCGCTTTGCTTAAATCCAGGTCACATCCGCCACAGTCCTCAGCCATTTCGCCCACAGACGAAGAAAGACCGCCTGCGCCATTGTCAGTTATGGCATTGTATAATCCCATGTCCCTGGCCCTCATGAGAAAATCATACATTTTGCGCTGCGTAATGGGATCGCCAATCTGCACGGCTGTAGCAGGAGAACCCTCATGTAGCTCTTCAGAAGAAAATGTAGCGCCGTGAATGCCATCTTTGCCTATGCGACCGCCAGTCATAACAATTAAGTCTCCGGGCATTGCCTTTTTTTCATATCCTGGCTGGCCGTGAATTTCAGCAGGTAAAGTTCCTACTGTTCCGCAAAAAACCAGGGGTTTGCCCAGGTATCGTTCATCAAAGATTATAGCCCCATTAACCGTGGGAATGCCGGATTTATTTCCTCCATGCTCCACTCCTTCGCGCACGCCTTCCATAACCCGGCGGGGATGAAGCAGCCTTGGAGGAAGCTCTTTGTCATAAAAAGGCGATGCAAAGCAAAATACGTCTGTGTTACAGAGTAAGTTTGCGCCCATACCTGTGCCCATTGGGTCCCTGTTCACGCCAACAATACCAGTCAGAGCGCCACCATAAGGATCAAGAGCAGAAGGGCTATTGTGAGTTTCAACCTTGATGCAGACCAGAAGATCATCGTCAAAGTCAATCACTCCGGCATTGTCCTTAAAAACAGAGCGGCAAAAATCCCTGTCTCCTTTTTGCTGGCGGATGTTTCTGGTGCTTCCGCTAATATAGGTCTTAAACAGACTGTCAATTACTTCTTTTTTGTTTATTTCTTTGTCTTCATATTTGATGCGGGCATTGAAAATTTTGTGTTTGCAGTGCTCTGACCAGGTCTGGGCCAGACATTCCAGCTCCGCGTCTGTGGGTTCAGAAGGCAGCCCCATTTTTTGTCTTGCCTTTTGAACTTCCTGCCTTCCATAATAATTCCTTATGGCATAAAGTTCTTGCAGGCTCAGGGCCAGCACGCGTTCGCGACTAAGGCGCAAAAGTTCTTCATCAGTTAAATTTTGTAAGGCAATAATCTCTACTTCATCACTGGCCTGTCCCGTAACCTTTGGCTCAATTACAGGGAAGCCTGGCTCTTTTGCCCACTCATCCCTGTTTTTGATTGCAAAACGTTGAATAAGCTCATTGGCCAGTAAATCCCTGGCAATATGTTCTACCTGGTCATAATTTAAATTGCCGATTATTAAGAATTGCTCACTGGTATAAACTTTAATGTCACTCTGGTCTTTGCCAGGGAGCATTTTCAGGGTTTCAGTAGCAGTTTTGCCCTCATTATCAGTAACCCCTGGCCTGAATCCCACCTCAATAATCCAGTCAAATCCTTCTGCCAGGGGCGTTAAAGACGCTTTGTGCAGGACAGGATCAAAAAGGGCTTCTTTAGCCAGAACCTGACGCACTTCTTCTTCTGTTAGTCCGGCTATGGTATAACCTTTGATGATGCGTACCTCTTCCACCTGTTGTATTCCCAATTCCTCTCTTATTTTTCGGGCTACTTTTTCTCCGCGCACATCCCTGACACCGGGACGTAAAGCAATTTCTATTTTAAAAAGCATTGTTTGACTCCCTTGTTTATTTTAGAGGAAGGAAGATAAGAAGATAGGAAGCTAAGAAGATAGGCGAGTTCGGTAGTTGCAAGTTATGTTTGGTTGTATAGGCGTAAATATTGGCTTTATAACCATGAACTCGCTTAACTTCTTAGCTTCTCAACTTCCCAGGATCCAAAACTTACCTGTCTCTGGACAAAACCAGATACAGAATTTTATTTAATATTTCTTTTTCCATGCTTTCCGGGAAATCAGCCAGGACTTTTTCAGATTTTTGCAAAAATGCTTTTGCTTCCTGACGTACCTTTTCGGCCAATCCCGTATTCTGAATTACAGTGATTATTTCTTCTATTTCTTCGTCGTTGAGACGGTTTTCCGCCAGTTTATATAAGATATCCTTTCTTTTTTCTTTATTCAGGTTTTTAAGGTATAAGATAAGAGGCAGAGTGAGCTTCCCTTCTCTCAGGTCTCCGCCTAAGGGCTTGCCAGAGACCGCACTTGTAGAAGTATAATCCAGGGCATCATCAACCAGTTGAAAGGCAATGCCTAAGTTTAAGCCATAAATCCTGCTCTGTTTCTGTATATAATCATCAGCTCCAGCAATAATGGCTCCACATAAACATGCAGCCTGTATAAGATAGGCTGTTTTACCTTTAATAATTTGCAGATAAGTATCCTTTGTTAAATCTGGTTTTCTAAGCCAGTAAATTTCTTCAATTTCACCTGTGGCTGTCTTTAAAATGGCATCAGCCACACAATGAGTAAGAGCGGGCATATTGTAGCGGGCCACGATCATATTGGCCAGAGCAAGAAGACCATCCCCGGCCAGCACTGTCTGGGTCAACCCAAAAACCAGATGCGCGGACTTTTTGCCGCGGCGCAAATGGGCATTGTCCAGAATATCATCATGCATCAGTGTTGCTGAGTGCAGAAATTCGAGCGCGCAGGCCAGAGGATAGATGTTTTTGTCGTGATAGCCCAAGGAGCGAGCCATTAAAATGGTTAAGAGAGGACGCAGCCGTTTGCCACCAGCGCTTAAAGTATATTTCGCCACCTCACGCACAGAAGAATGTAATCCCTCCAGTTCTGCTTCCAGAGTGGAATTTATTAGAGGCAATTCTTTTTGCAAATATTCTTTTACTTCCATTCTTTTAGTGTAATGATTCGCCTGCAAAAAGTCCCTTTTTGCAGGCAATGTTGAATGTTGAATGC
>CAJXJU010000057.1 GCA_913055195.1 uncultured Desulfohalobiaceae bacterium
GCTATTATGTCTTCATAGATGATCTCCACTTCTGTATTGGGAATGGTTAATTCGCCGGTCAAATATTTGCCATTCTTCAGCCACTGCTTTTCACACTTTAAATAACCACTGAACAATAGCAAAGAATATATCCTGTCCTCGCCTGTTTTTAAATCTGGAAATGATATATTTTCAATAATACGACTGGTTATCTTTTCACCTTCCAGCAAACCAGCTATGTTCTTCTTAACCTCCGGCCTTCCTTCCTTAATCAACTTCTTGACCAGATCATTGCCTGATGTATTGGCCCAGTACGCTCCTGCTTTACCCTCATCTATATATTTTAATACTGACCAGGGATTTAATATTTCCTGACCCTCAAAATTATAACCATTATACCACTCCATCACCTCGTCATATTTCTCTTCCATATGATAATCTTTTAATAATTTTCTGCATTCATCAATGGTAAAACCAAATTTATCCCTGAATTTTTTACTTAATATCCCCGCCACTGTCAGATTATTCAAACCAGTAAAAATACTCTCCTTTGATATTCTTAAACATCCTGTTAAAACTGCCTTATGAAGATATGGGTTATCCTTTAATGCCATTGACAAAAACGAGCGCATAAAATCTATTACCTGTTCATAATACCCCTTTAACCAGCCATAATGAATCGGCGTGTCATATTCGTCTATCAATAAAACTACATTTCTATTATAGTATAATTTAAGGCAGTATAATAAATTATACAAAGATTGCTTTAATGTCACTTCATCGCATTGCCTGTTTTTTATACAATGGATTTGTTCTGTAAATTGTTCTGATATACCTGACTCATTTAAAATATCATTATATTGCCAGTATAGTCTGGCGAGTAAATCTGACATTGATCTCAAAAAATTACTGTAACTTGATTCTGTCAAATTCTTAAAACTCAAAAAAATAACCGGATATTTCCCATATTCTTTATATTCTGGCATTGCTGCTATTTTCAAATCATCAAACAACCCCTTACCCTTACCCTCTATGTCAAAAAAACACTCCAGCATGGACAGATTCAATGTCTTGCCAAATCGCCTGGGACGGGTTATCAATAGAACATCATTATTCTCATTTATAATCTCTGCTATCAACTCAGATTTATCCACATAATACAGATTATCCTGCCTTAATGACTGAAAATCACTCCTGCCTATGGGCAATTTCTGCATATCTCGCTCCTTTCATGCAGGTAGATACGTTCCTCTGTAGGAGCAATTCATAAATTGCCCTACGTATTCCTATATTTCCGGCCCCCTTCTTACAAAAAAAAGGGCAGATATTAAATCTGCCCCCTTAACCTACATCCCTACTGGATGCCGTAAAGTTCATCTGCTGCACCCAGTATATCAGGTGGTATCTGGATTTTTAAACTCTTTGCCCTTTTCAAATTAAGGACAATTGAATATTCATTTGCATCTTCTATGGGAATTGTTGCAACCGGATGCCCTTTTAAAATCATGGCTGCCTTCTGGCCAGCACAATAGCCCATAGCTTTAAAATCAACACCCACTCCGCCAAACAGCCCAAGCTTAATAAAGGCCTTGTTCGCTGTCATGCCCGGTTTCTTGATGTGTTTGACCAGATAGGAAATAATTTCTGGTGCTGTAAGTGTGTTTTTCTCTTTATTTTTTAACAGAGTTAAAGCCGTATAATAAGCGTCAATTATAGGTGAAGCGTTAATCTGTTCCACGGTTTTTTGTAAATCTTCAAAAGAACGCAACACTTTGATTTCGTAGTCAATACCTGCGTTTTCCGCTTGCAATTCTATTTGCATCTGTCTTCTGGCCGCTTTGCCAGTTGGCGAGCAATCTGTCAGGCAAATGACTTTTTGTAAAGAAGGGATTATCACTTTCATGATTTTAAAAGCTGTTGCGATATGCCGTTTTTCATAAACACCAGTCACATTACTTCCTGGCTTCTCTCTGGAATTCATAAAATGCTTTTGTTGATTGTAATCCTCTGGTTGTTTATTAATGCCAGTAAATACTACTGGTATATTTGTGCCAATTAGAGGCAGCATAACCGTCCTGGCGGCATTATCATCAATGGTGACTACAACGTCAGGGCTGGCTTTTTTTACTGCTTGCAAGGCCAGATTTCCTCTTTGTGCAATGGCTTCTGGTGTATTGTATGTACGTTTTGTGTCCATATAAAAATGTTTTATTATTATTGTTTTGCCATTTATAAAACCAGCATCTGCCAGGGCAGAAATTACACCATCTTCCTGGGGCTGGCCACAGACATTACCATGCTCATAACTCATTACAATAAATACCAGAGGAAGCCTTTGGGTCATGCCTTTATATGGTGTGAAGAAAGAGATAAAAAAGATGAGGCATAAAGTGAAAATGTGTTTCATAAAATAATACCTCCTGGTCAGAGAAAAGAGTCGCCTGCAAAAAGTCGAAACTCGCAAATTACAGCTTGCGGGGACAGGCGAACGGCTAATAATTTCAGATAGTTACAACTGTCACAACACTCGTTCGCCTGTCCCCGCACGGAAAAATATACTTTTTGCAGGCGACTCTGAAAAGTCCCTTTTTGCAGACATTGTTCAATACATGCCTTTTGCCTCTATTTTGCTCAAAATATTGTTTTTGATCCATCTTTTATCCCACCATTCAACCGGATTTACTGGCACACCTGAGACAAGAACACCGAAATGGAGATGATCTCCACCAGCCATGCCGGTTGAGCCGGTTCGACCGATAATCTGGCCCTTGCGTACTGATTCTCCTTCCTGGACATCAATCTGACTTAAATGGGCATAGAGAGATTGCAGGCCCAGGCCGTGGTCAATGATGACTACCTGCCCATAAATCCCTAAAAAGCCCGCCCAGACTACTCTTCCGCTATTGGCCGCGGGAACCGGGGCACGGGCCAGTGAAGCCAGATCAACACCCAGATGAGTCTGCTTATCAATAAGCTGGCCGTGATAATAATAACCGCGCTGATCACCAAAGGAAGCCCTGCAGGCAGCATTTGGCTGACGTAAAAATTTGCCGGTAAATAAAAAATGATCAGCAGTGTGAAGGCCTATCTCTCGCAATTGCTGACGATTTTTAGCCCGCAAACTCTGGTTTACTTTTAAAAACAACTGCAACAAATCCTTTTCATCCGGGAAAAGTGTCTGAAATTGAACCATCCTGGACTTTAGAAACCTGTCACTGATATTAATCCTGTCCTTTCGAAATTTTCTCTTATTGAGATGATAATAAAACCTCCTTTTGGCCTTATTATCTGCCATATCCAGCGCAATAACCGTGGGGATATCCTTATCAGGCCGGGCATCATAAGGAAAAGCAAAAAGACAATAATAAAGGCCATTTTTTTGTTGATAGGCCGGGAAAAAATAGTTCCCTACCTCAACCCCTGTCCGGGTAACCTCCTCGGAAACCCTGTAAACTACAAGCCCGGCTCCGCCCTGAGACAAATTATGCGTTTTACTAACAGGTGAAATAAGTGGCGCTTTAGTATCATAAATCAATTTTTTTTGATAAAGACTGGTATTCCCCTTGCCCCAATTATTCCAGGATCTGTCTGTACAAATTATAAGCAATTCAAAAGTGCCCTGTTTAAGTTTCGGGAGTTTAAATTCACCTGACCAACTCCTGGTTTTAGCCGAAAAAGCCTGATCAAGAACAGTAATTTGCTTTTTGTCCTGCCTTAATATCACCTGCAGATGCCTTAACCCCAATCCCTGGTCCCTGGCCAATACCTGAAAAATTTTTTGATCATTAACGCAGATAAGGTCTGGAGAAAGTTTAAGAAATGGTTTGTCCCTGTCACCAAAGACAAAATAAATTAAACCAGGACATGCACAGATTAAGATAATTATCAGCATATATATCTTTTTTTTCATAGCTCCTCCTCCACGATTCGCCTGCAAAAAGTCCCTTTTTGCAGGCTTCGTTCAATACCCCTTACCCCTTACCCCTTAATCCTTACCCCTTACCCTCTACCCCACCTCTTCAACAAACTCAATGACCTCACATCTCATCTTCAACACTCCCTGAATATTACCTTTTGCAAAAAAATAATCCTGGACAAATATAATTTTAAAATAGTTATGCTTTTATTTATTTTTTATTGCTAATTATAAAAAATTTTGATTAGAATAAGCTGAATGTATAGCAAATATCTGCCCTATATCTAAATTTAGCCAGGAATTGGTGTGTGTTTATTTTTCAACACATGCCCACTTACTCAAATTAACCTAACCGCAGGAGGAGGGTATGAGTTTAAGCAGACGTGAATTTGTGAAATTATGCACGGCAACAGTGGCAGGTCTGGGAGTTTCGCAGATGTTTCACCCGGCCATAGTCCAGGCCATGAAGGAGGGTGCAAAAAAGACGCCAGTAATCTGGATTCAGGGCCAGGGATGCACAGGATGTTCTGTATCTCTTTTAAATACAGTCCATCCAAGCATCAAAGAGGTGCTCCTGGACATTATCAGCCTGGAGTATCATCCAACAGTGATGGCTTCAGAAGGTGAAATGGCCCTTGAGCACATGTATGAAATAGCCAACAAGTTTGCTGGCAAATTCTTTCTGGTGGTAGAGGGTGCTATTCCCAGAGCAGCCAACGGCAAATACTGCATTGTTGGTGAAATGGGAGACAGAGAGATCACCATGCTGGAGCTGACTGAGGAGCTGGGTAAAAAAGCCCATGCTGTTCTGGCTGTGGGAGCATGTGCGTGCTTTAATGCTGGCATTCCCGGTGCAGCAGGCAATCTGACCCGGGCAGCTTCTGTGCAGACCATTTTTAATGAAAAGGGAATTAAAACGCCTGTAGTTAATATTCCAGGCTGTCCGCCTCACCCTGACTGGATGGTGGGTACTATTGCCTATGCCCTTGCTCACGGCATACCAGAGCTGGATGAAAATGGTCGTCCGGTCATGTTTTACGGCGAAAATATCCATGAAAATTGTCCTTATTTGAAATATGCAGATGAAGGGACAATGTGTGAGACATTCACTCAAAAAGAGGGTTGCCGCATGGAACTGGGCTGCAAAGGTCCCAATGCCTATGCAGATTGTTTCAAACGCAGATGGAATAACGGGGTCAACTGGTGTATTGAAAATGCTCTTTGCATTGGTTGCGTAGAACCTGGCTTTCCTGATGAGATGTCTCCATTCTATGAAGGATAATTTTTTGCAAATTTAAAGCTTAACACGAGGAGGATAAAATATGTCTGGATGCAGAGCAAAACAGGCGCCCGCCGCGGCTGCCGCTCCAGGTAAAAAGATAAAGATCGCGGTAGATCCCGTGACCAGGATTGAAGGTCACCTCAAAGTTGAAGTTGAAGTAAAAAACGGCAAGGTAGTGGATGCCCATTGTGTTGGCGGTATGTTCAGGGGATTTGAAAACATTTTGATTGGCCGTGATCCCAGGGATTCTTCCCAGATTGTGCAAAGAATCTGTGGTGTTTGCCCCACTGCTCATGCCACAGCCTCGGTTCTGGCCCAGGATAAGGCCTTTGGCGTAAAAATAACCACCAATGGACGTATTGTGCGTAACCTGATTCTGGGTGCCAACTATTTGCAATCACATATCCTGCATTTTTATCACCTGGCAGCTCTTGATTATGTCAATGGCCCTGATGTTGCTCCTTTTGTGCCCCGGTACAAAAGAAATGATATTCGGCTTAACAAAGAAAAAAATGCCATCGGCGTAAATCAATATCTCAAAGCCCTGGAAATCAGGCGGGTCTGCCACGAAATGGTAGCCATGTTTGGCGGTAAGATGCCTCATGTTCAGGGTATGGTGGTTGGCGGCACAACAGAAATCCCAACCGCAGCAAAGATTAAGCAATATGCTGAAAGGTTTAAACAGGTCAAAGAATTTATTGAAAATGAATACCTGCCTTTGATTTATATCCTGGGTTCTGAATATGGTGATCTGCTGGAAACTGGCACAGGCTGGAAAAATGTGATCTCCTTTGGCGTATTCCCATTAAATGACGAAGAAACAGATTTTCTGCTCAAGCCTGGTGTCTATACCAATGGCAAAGACAGTGCTCTGGATACCGCTAAGATTAAAGAATACGTCAAATACTCCTGGTTTGATGATTCTACCACTGGTCTGCATCCCAGCCAGGGCAAAACAGTGCCTGCACCAGAAAAAGCCACTGGCTACAGCTTTATCAAGGCCCCGCGTTACAACGATACCCCTCACGAAGTCGGCCCATTAGCCAGAATGTGGGTCACCAATCCAGAGCTCAGCCCTGAAGCTCAAAAAGCCGGCTTCAAGAGAATGCGCGACTTTGGCGAAAAGGCATTCTCTATCCTGGGCCGTCACATTGCCCGCGCAGAAGAGGCCTGGCTGGTGGCCAAAGCCATTGAGCAATGGCTCTCTGAAGTAAAGCCGGGCGCTGAGACTTATACACCTACAGAAGTGCCTGAAACTGGTGAAGGCATGGGACTTACTGAGGCTCCACGCGGTAGCCTGCTTCATTACATCAATGTCAAAGACTCTGTGATTGCCAATTATCAGATTGTTTCAGCAACTCTGTGGAATGCCTGTCCCAGAGATGATATGAATCAAAGAGGCCCAATTGAGCAGGCCCTGATTGGCGTACCTGTTCCTGATCCCAAAAATCCAGTCAATGTTGGACGCCTTATCCGCTCCTTTGACCCGTGACTGGGTTGTGCCGTGCACGTGCTGCACGCTGAGACTGGTGAAGAACAGGTAGTTCATATTGATTAAACCTCAAAATTAAAAAATTGACGATACAACAAAGGGCCGTTAGATAAGACGGCCCTTTTTTTGGTTGTTGGTTATTGGTGTATTGGTTATTGGTTATTAGTATGAATCTGTAGAGGTCGTCAGAATGACAACAAAAAAATTATTGGTTTTGGGTGTGGGTAATATTTTACTCATGGATGAAGGCGTAGGCGTATATGCGGTACAGGAATTAGGCAAAGAAGACTGGCCTGAACATGTTGATTTCGTGGACGGCGGAACTTTTACGCAAGATATTTTCTATCTTTTTGAAAAATATGACCATGTGTTAGTCCTCGATGCTGTTCGTGGCGGTCAGGAGCCCGGAACGATCTATCGACTGAAGGAAAACGACCTGATTGAAAACAAAGACCAGTCCCTGTCTTTGCACGATATAGATTTGCTGGACTCACTGAATATGGCTGAACTTCTGGGCAAACGGCCCACATTGACAGTTATAGGCATTGAACCTGAAAAGTTTGACTGGGAGATGAAGTTGACGCCAACCTTAAAAAAGGCCTTTCCAGAATTTTTAGAGGTTATACGCCAGGAGATATATAACATTTTAAATAGCTCAACTTTCTGAGTTCGTTAACTCAACTTTCGGGGTTCCGAAAGTTGAGAAATTCGAAATCCGAATATCGAAATC
>CAJXJU010000058.1 GCA_913055195.1 uncultured Desulfohalobiaceae bacterium
ACAACACTCGTTCGCCTGTCCCCGCACGGAAAAATATACTTTTTGCAGGCGACTCCTATAAGATTTAACGCAATTTCAGGGTACTCAATGCAGCCAGAGCCAGAAGAATGGATAAAATCCAGAACCTGACTATTATCTTGGATTCAGGCACGCCCTTTAATTCAAAATGATGGTGCAGCGGAGCCATACGAAAAATTCGCTTTCCCCCACTAAGCTTGAAATACCCAACCTGAAGAATAACTGAGATTGTCTCAATAACAAACAATCCACCAACAATGACCAGAATCAGCTCCTGCTTACAGAGCACAGCAATAAATCCAAGACACCCGCCCAGGCTTAAACTGCCCACATCGCCCATAAACACTTGCGCGGGATAGGCATTAAACCATAAAAATCCCAGGCCTGCCCCGACCATTGCCCCACAAAAAACCGTAACTTCACCAACCCCGGGGATATAGGCTATCTGAAGATATCTGGCCAACTGAGAGTGACCAGTGACATAAACAAACAGGGCAAAACAGGCCGCACAAACCACTACAGGGCCAATAGCCAGACCATCCAGACCATCTGTCAAATTCACGGCATTGGATGCTCCAACCATGACAAAAAGGGCAAATGGGATATAAAACAGATATAAATCAGGCCGGACACCTTTAAAAAAAGGAAGCAGAAGCTCAGTTGTATAACCCGGCATATTTACCAACATGGAAGCTACCCCCACCGCAACTATGGTCTGCCCCAGAAATTTGGCGCTCGCACTCAGACCCTTATTCTGCTTTTTGACGACTTTTAAATAGTCATCCACAAAACCAACCAGACCAAAACCCAGAAAGACAAAAATAGTCAGCCACAAAAATTTGTTACTCAAATCTCCCCAGAGAAAAACACTGCCCAACAGACTGACAGCTATAAGCAAACCACCCATTGTTGGAGTGCCAGCTTTATTTTGATGCTTAGTCACGTCTTCCTGAATGTATTGTCCAAATTTTATTTTTCTCAACCACTTAATAAATTTTGGCCCAACCACAATGCTAATTAACAGAGCTGTCAGAAGTGCATAGATACTTCTAAATGTAATGTATCTAAAAACATTAAAAACAGTGTATTCCTGAGATAATGGATATAACAAATGATATAGCATCTTAATCCTTCGCTCTCGCTAACATCCTGACATATTCTTCCATTTTACAACTTCGTGAACCTTTAAACAAAACAACTGCATTTTTTAAATTCAGGCTTTTAAAGAAACTAAAAAAATCTTCAGGAGTGTAACAGATAAAAAATTCTCCTGGCCACCCTTCGCTAGCGCTAAGTCCTGCTTTTACATAATCAGCATGCTGTCCATGAAAAAATACATAATTACAGTCTATCTTCCGGATAAATTCCCCCAACTTTCTATGCTCTTCTTCGGTCAATGTACCCAGTTCAGCCATATCTCCAAGGACAAGAACCAGTTCCCTGTCTTTAGCCAATTCCGCAGCAGTCCTGATAGCTGCCCGCATAGAAAGAGGATTGGCATTATAAGTATCGTCAATAATTGTCCACTCCCCTTCGCTCCAGAGACAAAGCCTTTGTTCTGGGATCCGGGCCTGACAAAGCCCCTGTTCTACTTCCGAACCTGAATAACCCAGTAAATGGGCCAAAACTGCTACAGCGGTAATATTTTCTGTTAAATGGGCTCCTATCCAGGGCAAAGTAAAATAATAATTTTCTCCATTTATCCCTATTTCATAGCGGCCTTTATCTCCTTCGCAGCCATGATACTCTCCCCGGAACTTCTGTTTTTTATCTGAGCAGGAAAAAAGATATTGTTTAATTTGCTGGCGCTTCCGGGCTTCTTTAACCAGAGCAGGGTAGTCTTTATTCAAAACCGCCCAGGATTCATTTTGCAGATAGTCAAGAATTTTTGTCTTATAGCTGGCCACATCTAAAACACTGCCCAGGCCCTCCAGGTGGCATGGACCGATATTGGTTATAATCACAATATCTGGACGTAAAATACTTCCCAGTTCATCCATATCCTCAGGGTTACTTATGCCCAATTCCAGAACCCAGTAATCTTCCTGACCATCAAAATTTAAAATTGACAGAGGCAAACCAAGCTGATTGTTCCAGTTTTTATAATTTTTACCCACCCTGGCTTTCTGACTCAAAACAGAAGACAAAAACTCTTTGGTTGTTGTTTTTCCTGCTGAACCAGTAATACCAATGACCCTGGCTCTTGTTCTCTGTCTTACATAAAGGGCCAGACGGCCCAAGGCCTTAACTGTATCTTCCACTAGAAGTACCGGAACCTCTTGCGCCCCAGCTATATCCAGTAAAGGGGTATGGGCCAAAATAGCGGTTGCCCCCTTTCTCACTGCTTCCTGGGCAAAATTATGGCCATCATATCTTTGCCCGGCTATACATACAAAAAGATCACCCTCCTGAACAAGACGGCTATCTGTCTGCACCCTCGTTATGGCGACCCTCTCAAAGCCCTCAAAATCACCATAGCTTGATGTTGCCCGGGCAATCTGCTCAATAGTCAAATGCATCAATTATTTCCTCCACCACGCGACCATCATGAAAAGGAAATTTTTTACCCTTTATCTCCTGATAGTCTTCATGGCCTTTGCCCGCTATAAGCAAAACCGTATTGGCGATAGTGTCAGCCCCCGCACTATCTTCTGCCATTCTGGAAATAGCCAGTTTTATGGCCTTTTTCCGGTCTGGCTCAATTTCTATCTCTACTCTTCCCTTTATCCCTGGCAAAATATCCCTGATTATTGCATCTGGTTCTTCATACCTGGGATTATCCGAAGTAATTACAGCCAGGTCCGCATACCCGGCTACTGCCTCACCCATAAGTGGTCTCTTGGCCTTATCCCTGTTTCCACCGCAGCCAAAGAGAACTATCAGCCGATCAAAAACGCTCTTTAAAGTTTTGCATACATTTTCCAGTGCATCCGGGGTATGGGCATAATCAATAAAAATATTAAACCCCTTTTTATTATGTATCCGCTGCAACCGGCCAGGAACTCCCTGAAAATGCTCCAGAACTTTTAGCTCAGCCTCTCCCATGCCTAATTTTAGTCCAACCCCTGATGCAGCCAGCAAATTGTAAACATTAAAGCGGCCAATCAAAGAAGAACTGATTCTCCACTGTCTATCTTTAAACTTACATTCAAACTTAAGTCCATGACGGCTGTCTAAAACAGACGTAGCAATGAGATCGTTAGCAAAAGCAGCGTTAGCACATCCTTCACCCAGACCATAACATAGAGGATTCAAAGCGATTTTCTTCAGCCTTTTGCCGAAAATATCATCGCCATTAATTATCGCGTGTGGCTGCCGACTGTTTTGAGACCTGAACAATTTTGCTTTGGCCTGAAAATAATCTTCCAGGTCTGGATGATAGTCCAGATGATCCTGAGTTAAATTGGTAAAAACAGCATAATCAAAATCAATTCCAGCCACCCTGTCCTGGTCCAGGGCATGAGACGAAACTTCCATACATACAAAATCAACTCCATCTCTACCCATTTGAGACAACAGGTGATGCAGCCGCAGACAATCAGGAGTTGTCATATCAGCCATAAACTCTTTTCCCGACCACCTATAGCTTACAGTACCAATCACCCCTGCCTTGAACCCATTTTCCCCCAGCAAATGTTCCAGAAGATAAGTAGTGGTTGTCTTGCCGTTAGTGCCGGTGATGCCAATAATTTTTGCTTTTAAATTTTCTGTACCAAAATAGGCCCTGGCCAGTTCGCCTAAGGCCCGTGCTGGATGCGGATGTATAATTATTTTTTCCCGACTCTTAACCTCCGCAGGTAAACTACTGGTTACCACATAAGCAGCACCCCTTTCCAATGCCTGCGGAATATACTGTGCCCCATCCACCCTTGTGCCAGGCAGGGCGACAAAAATATCCCCCTTTTCTACTTTGCCTGAATGAGTGCGTATAGGAACCCCGGCCCTGGCCAATTCAAGAAGTTTTCTGAAAACTCGCTCCTGCATTTTAAAAAATTCCAGCCCTCAAACTACCCAGCTTCTTAATTTTCCTCCTTCCTCCTTCATCCCTCATCCTTCATCCCTCATCCTTCATCCTTCATCCCTCATCCCTCATCCTTCATCCTTCAAACTTCACCCTTACTCTGGCCCCGCCCTGTTCATGGTTTTCCAGTATTAATCTAGCCCCGTGACTTAAAAGGATATTATTGGCAATGGCTAACCCCAGGCCTGTGCCTGAATCCTTGGTAGTGTAAAATGGCTCCAGATACCTATCAACCATGCCTGGTTCAAAGCCAGGGCCAGAATCTAAAATCTCCACTTCTGGTCCCTTTTCATGAAGAATAACCTTCATCCAGCCTTCATCTTCTACAGCCTCCAGTCCATTGCCCAACAGATTGTAAAAGGCCCGGTACAAAAGGTCTTTATCTCCTTTAACCATAACCTGTCCCGGCACTATCTTTTCCACATGCACATTTTTACGCCTGATCTCAGTGTGCAAAAAGGCCAGAGCCTCATCTATGACCTGGACAAGGTCCACATCCTCCATCCTGGGTTGTTTGGGACGGGCATAATCTAAAAAGTCGTTTACAGTCTGGCTTAGACGCCTGGACTCCTGAAAAATGGCTTCAAGCAGTCTGGTATGAGGACTATTTTCTTTTTTGGCCTTTTTAAACAATAACTCACTACTACTACGGATAATCCCTAAAGGATTTCTAATTTCATGGGCAATACTGGCCACCATACGGCCCATACTGGCTAATTTCTCATTTTGATGCAGCTCTTTTTCTAACCTTTCCTTTTCCCTGACGCGTTCAGCCAACATCCTGTCAGCCCGGCGGATGATCATGAATAAAAGCAAAAACAGTATCCATGACGACACAAAAGAGACTAAAATAATCAGCCATTGAAAATGAACAATGTTCTCATAATCAGAACTTATATCCTGGGTAAACTCAAGAATGCCCATAATAGGCTCGTCGCGCAGACCCAGGGTTCGTTCAGCTCGCAGGGGATAAACCGTTCTTAAAACAACTGATTCCGGCTCCAGTTTAAAGGTAAACATGGCCTCCCAGTTGGAAATCCTTTTTTGCAAATGAAAACTATACGCGCCAGAAGTAATCGCCTTAAACACTGATCTGTCTGCCACCCCCTTTTGGCCCAATAATTTTTTATCTGTAGCATAGGAAACAATACCTTCGTTGTCATAAATTCGCACATCCAGAACATGAAAGCTATGGATGGTAGAACGAACAACCTGTTCCAGGCGATCATACTGGGCCTTTTGCTTAAGCTCGATGCGGCCAAATCCCAGAATAGTGGGCAGAGTAAACCTCTGATAGATCTGATGGTTTAAGTTTTCAGCCAGGAGTAAGGCAAATTCGTGGTTCTTTTTTAACACAATTTCCCGGGCGTAATTGGCCATAAAAACGGACAAAACCAGAGATGAGCTCAAAATGAGGAGAAGAGAACTCCAGGATAAAAATTTAACCAGTTGAAAGGGGTGAGCGGTTTTTGGTTGCATTAAAACTTCTCTATCTCCTTATTCTGCTTCAAAAAGCTATCCAGCATATCTGCTTCCCTGACAAATCCCCCTGCTCCAAGCCTTGCCTTGGCCAATCTTTTGCCCAGTTCAACGGCTGGCTGATTTAAGGGATTTATATCCATAAGCCATCCAGTTAAAAGCGTCATAACTTCCAGAAGCATGATCAACTTGCCAGCGCTAAACAGGGAACCTTTCTCCAGCTCAAGCCCTACAAGAGGCACGCCACCCAGGGCCAGAGCCATTTTTGTCCCCAGGGCCTCTGCCTCCAGAATTTCGCCAAAACTTTTGCCCTTCAAATATTCCCACCCGGAAGGAACACTATCAAAAACAGGCCCCCTGTTCAGTCCAGAACATGTAAGAAAAATACATCCTTTATCTTTTGGGCCATCTAAAAACATCTGAAGCGTTGAATGCTGGTCAGTTACTCCAATGGCAGGCAAAGGCATACTGCCCCTGCCTTCCTTTCCAAGGCTCTCAGCCCAGAGCTGGGCAAACCACTGACCAAAACATGCCCATAAAGGAAGATAGACAAAAAAGATAAGCTGGTTGTAGCCTGTATCCATTAAAGTTTTGGCCCATAAAGCCAGTTTCCAGCCTGGATAGCGGCTTAAAATTTGAGGCGTAATTTCACCCTCAACTAAAGGAGCGGCCATAGCTTGCGCACCAGACACAAGCTCATCAATATCAAGGCCCATAAACAGGGCCGGCACCAGCCCCACGGCTGATAGCACAGAATATCTTCCTCCTAAATTTTTCGGCACATCCAGGCTCATGAAGTTGTGTTTTGCCACTTCCTCTCTCAAAAATCCGCTGTAAGCATCAGTGATTACCAGTATATGGTCTGACCAGCTATCTGGCAGACTCTCCTGCAACCATTTTTGAATGAGAAAATACTGGCTGATAGTCTCAATTGTGCCACCAGATTTGCTGATAACCAGCACTAAAGTCTTTTCAGGAGGAAGATTCTTCATCCAGCTCGTAAGACTATTTACGCAGATATTATCCCCTATCCACAACCACGGCCCTTTATGTCCGGGCTGGTCCTGAGCCGGGAAAAATGCCTTTTGCAGTGCTTTTGTCCCCAGGGCAGAACCTCCAATGCCTAATAAGAGCAAATGGTCATATTTCTTTATCCTGTCTTTAAGGCCAGCCAGATTCTCTTTTAACCCTGGCCAATGATTCAAAGACAAAAAAGGCAATTTGCCATCTGCAAGCTCGCTTTTTAGCCGACTGCTTATTTCTGCTGCCAATCTGGATTCTGCATCAGGACTGACCTTTTGCGCCCGTCCCTGATAGGCCGTGGCCCAGTGGATATAATCTGCCATATTAGCTCCCTGACTTTTTAAAGGATGAATAGGGTATTGTGATGATTTTAAATGGCATAGCTTTTGATTACCTTTATAATATAATAATTGCTCTTCGTATATATACGCCCCATATATACATATATACAAAATCCACCAGATCAAAACAGATCAAAAAAAATCGCGGGCGGGCTATCGCCCGCTGTTCAAAATGTAAAAAAGTAAAAAAACAAAAGGTTACGTTTTACTCAGAGGCGAGGCGGAAGCCCAGATAGCCGTCCCTCGCATCAGGCGCGTCGCCGCCGCGATTGGCGCACCGTACGTCCCCGGGTCCGTTGCTCCAGCTACCGCCCCGGATCACGCGGTAGGAGCCTGAACCCGTATATATAGGATTATTCCTGCTATGATACTTATAGGCTTTCCCGCTATATATATCCTCGCACCACTCCCATACATTGCCGCTCATATCATAAAGACCTAACTCATTAGGCGCAAAACTACCTACCGGAGAGATCGGAAGAGCACACGTCTGAACTCCAG
>CAJXJU010000059.1 GCA_913055195.1 uncultured Desulfohalobiaceae bacterium
GCTTTGAAATCTATTACAAAGACAAAGACCGCATCCTGACAAAAGATCAAATCCCCCATTTCAGACAAAAATGGACCAATCTATCTGAATTTATCAAAGAATTAAAACAAAAATTCACATGGTACTATAATAAAACTTATGGGCGCAAAGGCTATTTCTGGTCAGACAGATTCAAAAGCGTTATCGTTGAAAAAGGTCACACTCTGATTAATTGCCTGGCCTATATTGACTTAAATCCCATCAGGGCAGGTATAGTTGAAAAGCCAGAAGATTATCGCTGGTCATCCATGGGTTATCTGGCCAGGACAGGCAATAAGGATGGCTTTTTGAGTCTTGATTTTGGCCTGCAACAGTATGAGATTGATGACGTAGAAGAACGATTTCGCATGTATCGTGAATATGTATATGAGCATGGTTGTCTGGAAAGCCCCAAAGGCGCATCTATAAATGAAGAAACAGTTGCAAAAGAGCGCAAAAAGAAGTTTCAATTTACCACAGCAGACCGTTTGTTGTACAGAACAAGATATCTGACAGAGGGAGTGTTTCTGGGCAGCAAACAGTTTGTCAAAGAGCAGTTTCAGCGGTTTAAAGATAAATTAAGGATAGAAAAGGACAGACAGCCGCATAGGATAACAGGTTTTGAAGATATTTATTCATTCAGGCAGACGCCATAGTAAAAGAGCAAAAATTTCTCTCCTTCTTTCTCCATTTTTTCTAAACTTACAACAATTACAACACATGCCCAGCTATTCCCGACACACGATACAAAGCCAGGACAATCACGCCAGATTATACGGCACTTATCAGATCGCCGGGTCAACCTCCGTGTAGAGAATAACGAAAAAGGCAAAATTGGCCTATATAAAAATTTTCTCCTTTCTTGTTTTCAATTTTTCAAATTATCCTCCTGTCCCTTTATCTGTTATCTCGCTACTGGCGAATGCACCCCGTAATCCCGGCCAATCTAAAAATCCTTTCCACATCACAATGGGCTTCAAAATGATCCGCCAGTCTGTCATACTGTTTAAGCTTCATATCACTTTCTGACCCAAGCGCAGGAGCTTTCAATTTAAGACCCTTTGTTTTGCGAATACGATTTAACATTTCTGTACGCAAGTAAGGCGAATCAAACAGGCCATGAACATATGTACCGAAAATATAGCCATCATTACTCACCCATCCATCTTCCCAGGCTTTTTCTTTACCTTCCTCTTGCAAGTGAGCAAATTTTTGGCCATTTTGCTGTATTGGTTCTGTCACTCCCATATGAATCTCATATCCCTGTATCGGACAATCAAAAAGATGCGAGTGGCCAATTACCTTTCTTACTATTTTTTCCTTTGCAAGATATGTTTGCAAAGGCAACAATCCCAGTCCCTGTGCCTTTTGACAAGTTGATTCCAGCATAAGAGGGTCTTTAATCTCAAGGCCCAGCAATTGATAGCCTCCACATATTCCCACAACATATTTTTGTTTTTTTGCAAACTCAACAATCTTCATTTGCCAGCCATGTTTTTTTAGCCACAGTGCAGCAGCAATAACATTCTTGGTGCCAGGCAGGATAAGACAGTCAAATTGCTCTGTCAGTTGGTCAGGATAATCTAAATAACTCACAACAACATCACTTTCTCTTTCCAGAGTTTCAAAATCAGTAAAATTTGAAATGGCAGGCAGGCAAACAACCGCAACATTTACAGTATCAGGCCCGGGCTTTCTGGATATGCGTTTGTCTCTTTGCACAGCAACAGAGTCTTCTGTACCAATATATATATCTTCATAATAAGGAACAAGACCCAGCACTGGTTTGCCTGTTGTTTTTTCTATATACCTGATGCCATCTGCAAACAACTCAGGGTCGCCTCTAAATTTGTTAATTAAAAAGCCAATAGTAAGATCACGCTCATCATCACTCATTAAGTGATAAGTGCCAATTATCTGGGCAAAAACTCCTCCTCTATCAATATCAGCAACAATAATGCAGGGTGCGCCTGCTTTTTTGGCCATCTGAAAATTAACAATATCATTTTGTTTTAAATTCATCTCACAACAACTTCCAGCACCCTCCAGCACTATCACATCAAAATCAGAAGCCAGATTCTTATACGACTGCCAGACAGCTTCTGCTAAAGTAGATTTCATCTGATGATATTGTTTCGCACTCATGGACGTTGCCACTTTACCCTGGATCACAATTTGAGAAATTTGCGGCCCAGAGGGCTTAATCAGGATAGGATTCATGTGAACAGAGGGCAAAAGCGATGCAGCTTCTGCCTGTACAGCCTGAGCACGGCCAATTTCACCTCCTTCAACTGCAACATACGAATTATTGGACATGTTTTGAGCTTTAAAAGGAGCTACCCGAAAGCCGCGCCGTTTTAATATACGACAAAAAGCAGTAGCTGCAATTGATTTGCCAACATCACTGCCTGTTCCAAGAAACATTATTGCCCTGGCCTTACTTCTCATGGCCTGTACTTCTCCAGATATCCTCTTGGCGTGACCATCCTGGAATTCATCAGATAAGTAGTGGAATTGCCAACAATTAAAATTGTTAACATATCGATTTTTGATGTATCAATATCAGCCGCACGTGTGGCCCACACTTCTTGCCCATGTCTGCTTGCATTTCTCACAACTCCAACAACCGCTTGATCTCCCCTGTATTTCCTGACCATTTGCAAAGCCACATCCAGTTGCCAGTCTCTTTTTCTGGACTTTGGATTATACAGCACAAGCACAAAATCCGCTTGCAACGCAGCTTGAAGTCTTTTTTCAATCACCTGCCAGGGAGTCAGAAGATCGCTTAAACTTATAACAGCAAAATCATGCATAAGAGGCGCGCCCAGAAGCGCAGCAGCAGCCACAAAAGCAGGCAGTCCTGGAACCACTTCCACTTCCAGAATATCCTGAACCTTCATCTCCTTAATGAGTTCAAAAACCAGCCCAGCCATAGCATAAATGCCAGGATCTCCACTGCTGACAAGACACGTTTTTCTTCCTTGCAGGCCGGCCTCAATTGCCATCTGACAGCGTTTGATCTCCCCCTTCATGCCAGTGGAAATGACCTCTTTTCCACTGGTCAATTCTTGCGGCAAAAGCTCAATATATCTCTTATAGCCCACAATAACATCTGCTGTTTTAATAACCTGTAAAGCTCGTGCTGGTATATATTCACTTCCACCAGGCCCAATACCCACAACACTTAAAAGTCGAGTGCTACTGCAATGGTCGCATTTTTTGATTTTATCTTTGGAACTATAAGACGTCCCCTGCCTGTTGCCAGAATTGCTGCTGCCTCGCATACACTACCTACTCCCATATAAGATTCAACCAATGAAGATGGATTTGGCGCACTCACAGTGGCCAGTTCATTTTTATTAAAAAAAAGTAGCTCTACTCCTAATCTTAACGCTGCCTGGATAAGACCGGCTTCTTCTTTTTTGGCCTCTATGGTTGCAATGGCGCGCAAACTCTTCAGGGCAAGCTCATTTTTATCAAAGGTCTGATAAAGCAAATTAAGTATCTCTTTTGTATCTGTCCCTCTGTTACATCCTATGCCCGCTACAAGACATTTTGGATGAAGTAAAAGTTCTGACGTGTATGGCTCTTTTTTACGCCAGCTTACCCTTATGCCAGGCATATCCCTGCACCAAATATCTTCATCCTCCACCACTGTCAGATGAACGCCATCTGCAAAATTCCTGTGTATTTCCAGTCTATCTTCCGGGTCAAACACCTGCACTGGCTCACCAGCCAGCATTGCGCCTGTAACGGATTTCAAAGCGCTGATGTTTTCTATCTCCATCCCCTTTTGACGAGCAAGAACATCTATTGATATGATGTTTTCTGTATCAGTAGCTGTGGTAATTACAGGCTCTCCTCCAGTAATCAAGGCAATCTTTCTGGCCAGCATATTCGCACCGCCAAGATGGCCAGAAACAAGGCTGATGCAATACTTGCCATTTTGATCCAGCACTACAACTGCTGGATCAGTCACTTTGGAAGACAATAAAGGCGCAACTACTCTGACAGCTATACCGCAGGCAGTAATGAAAACAAGACCATCATAAGTTGCAAAGTGTCCGGCCACAATTGACGATAAATTCTCAAAAAGAACAGCCTTTTGCTCTGCATTCCCACACCTTTTGTGAAAAAAAAGTTCAACCTGCGGGACATCTTTTGCTTCCGCTGTTTCCCGGATTACACTTCCAATTTGCCGGGCCAGAAACCTGGCCAGGTCAGCCCCTTTTTTAGTCAAAGCATAAATGGCTATTTTCTTCATTTTCTGTAACTATGAGTAAAATCGCCACTATAAAGCTTTGATCTGACAGGTTCACGGCCTTGTCCAGGCAAAATTAAAAATACTGCCTGTCTCTTAATACCAGCCTTTGCCACAGCATCACTTAAGCCTTCCAGACTGGTCTTCAAAATTATCTCATCTGGCCAACCCACCCTGTAAGCAACAACAACCGGAGTTGAGCCTTCATATCCTCCAGCCAGAAGCTCTGCCTGCACCTGTTCAGAATGAGCGGCTGACAGATAAATTGCCATGGCAGATTGATGTTTTGCCAGGCTTTTAAGTGCTTGCTCTGGTGGAAGTTTTGTTCGGCCAGCAACTCTGGTAATAATAAGCGATTGGGAAACCTCCGGTACTGTATATGAAATCCTGGCAGCCGCAGCAGCAGCAAACGCGGCGGAAACACCTGGAATTACCTCATAGGTAATACCGTCTCTGTCTAAAAGAAGCATTTGCTCTCTTATGGCACCAAAAAGTGATGGATCGCCTGTATGCACCCTGGCGACAGTTCCACCCTTTTTCACTGTCTCCAGAATTGCTTTATGCGTCTTCTCAAGTGTCATGGGAGAAGAATCAACAACCTTTGCCCCATCTTTTGCGCAAGATACCACTTCAACAGGCACTAAAGAACCAGCATAAAGCACAAGATCTGCCTGCTCAATACACCTTTTTCCTTTTATGGTAAGCAACTCTGGATCACCCGGGCCTGCTCCCACAAAAAAAACCTGACACTGATTTTTTCTCATTATTCGCCTCCAGCCGGGTGCATCCGCCAGTAGCGGGATATCACAAATTTTAGCCCTCATCTGGGGACAGCCGAGCACCTGACAACATTAAGCCGCATGATTTAAGAAGACGAAAGTGTTTCAGGTGCTCGGCAGTCCCCAGTAATCAGCTACCTGGTTTTTACGTTATACTGAAAAACGCAACTAATCCCGCTACTTGCGGATGCACCGCCTCTAACCTGGCTTTTTACAATTTAACACAAATACAGGAGTTAATGGTTCAAACCTTAAATCTTCTCCAAGCTCTTTTGAACGCGCCACATTGATTTCAGAGATGTCATACTCCCACCCTAGCGACTCAAAATATTTTCTCACTCGTTCTAATGTGCCTAACAAGACCGCATTAACCACCAGAATCCCGCCTGGCAAAAGCCTTTCACACGCGCTTTTTAACACATCAATGGTTTTACCCACTCCACCTCCAATAAAAATACGATCCGGATCAGGAAGATTTTGCAAACACTCAGGCATCACTCCATGCACAGGCTCAACAAGATAAGCTCCTGTTTGCCTGATGTTGTGAAGCATCATCTCAAACCGTTTCTTATTTTTCTCCACAGCATACACTTTACCGTATCTCAGAAAAAAAGACGCCTCAATAGCAACAGAACCACACCCGGCACCAAGGTCCCATAAGGTATTATCCTCGTTCAACTTGAGCTGGCCTATGGAAATAAGACGTATTTCTTTTTTTGTTATAACACCATTTTCATGTTTATAACATCTATCATCCATACCTGGATAAAAGTGTAGAGGTGATGAT
The DNA here is from genome assembly GCA_913055195.1 of uncultured Desulfohalobiaceae bacterium. Classification (GTDB taxonomy): domain Bacteria; phylum Desulfobacterota; class Desulfovibrionia; order Desulfovibrionales; family Desulfonatronovibrionaceae; genus Desulfovulcanus. The sequence goes on from CAJXJU010000059.1 coordinate 5,846, forward strand.
TTAATTTTTTGCAATAAAACAAAATTTAATGGTGAAATATTTATATCTCCTGGAATCTCCGCTATATTGTCATAAGATGTTATCCTCTCTGTCTCAAGGCCAAGATCTTCAAAAATTATCATTCTAAAATTATTTACACCACGCTCTAAAAGTATCTTTGTCAAAGCCAGAGGATTAAATCTGGCATCAGTATAAATGCCTATCAAATCATTAAAAGTAACAGCTCTGAAAAGAGGCCAGATGTCACCCCGGCCATGAAGAGAGATTACTTTAACATCTTCCCATGAAATTTTTAAACGGCTGGCAGCTATTTGAAGTGTTGTTGGGGCCGGGTAAAATTTTATTCTTTTCTCACCAAGAAATTCAATCAGACGCTTTCCAATGCCGTAAAAAAGAGGATCCCCATCAGCAAGCACAACTATAAACTTTCCCTTTTCCACCTCGCTCAAGACTCTTTTGATCACCTTCTCAATACTGCCCTTTAAACAAAGCCTTTTTCCTCTCACATTATCAGGAACCTTTTCAAGGCATCTAATGCCGCCAACAATAAGATCAGCTTTTTTTACAAGATAATAAAGATGGGAGGGAATTTTTTTATCATCTATCCCAAGTCCAGCTACATGCACATAATCCATTTGATTTTCCCTTTTCCGGGTCGCCTGCAAAAAGTCCATTTTTGCAGGCTTTGTTCATTGAGTAGTTGAATTCAAAACTTCTCATCTTCCTCTTTTACCAGAAGCCTGCCGTCCATTTCAAAGAGGTGAAAAATTAGTTTTGGCCCTGGCCCAAGAAACCTTCTGGCCGATGCAATGGCCTTTCTGGTTATGCAGGTAAGAACGCCTGGCCCCGCTGGATCTTCCAGAATTATTTCCAGCACCTGTCTTGCAGTGTTAGCGCGTCGGGCCAATTCTGCCTTTGCTTTACTAACACCCTGCTCCTTAATCCACCTGGCAAGCAGGTCAAAGTCTATTTTGCCATACTTTGCATGAGTTGACTCAAAACCTTGAGCCATTTTGATGAGCTTGCCAAAAAAACAACCATAAAAAACCTGTTCAAACTTTCGCGCTCGCACTTCTTTTAAGGAAAAGGCAAAAAAATCCCCAACTTCAACAAAAATTTCCTCAGAAATTAGCGGAAGCGCCGGGTAACACATCCTTAAATATTTTCCGCTTTTTCGTCCTGTGCTCAGACAAATTATTTTGTTTCCACTGGCTACAGCAACATCAAGGGCAAGGCTTATTGTCGCCTGAAAAGCCTCATTTGAATAGGGAATAACAGTTCCACGAGTGCCTAGAATTGAAATCCCGCCCACAATACCCAGCCTGGGATTCAATGTTTTCTTTGCAATCTCTTCCCCTTCTGGAACTTCAATGGTAATTATCACTCTGTAATTTCGACCAGCTTCCTGCAAAACCTCTTTTACAGCCCTTACAATCTGCTTTCTGGGACCTGGATTAATGGCAGGCTCTCCCACCTTAATGGGCAGTCCAGGCCTTGTGACTTTCCCAACCCCATGGCCAC
>CAJXJU010000060.1 GCA_913055195.1 uncultured Desulfohalobiaceae bacterium
TACCTGAGACGAAGCAATTTCTTCAGCCTTTGTGGCCTTAGCGGTTCCGGCAAAAAAATACTTGTAACCAAAAAAACCGCCAGCGCCCAAAATTATCAAAAGCAGCAACAAAATAATCCACTTTAAAAGCCCGCCCTTTTTCTTGCCTTCAGTTTGTTCCTGTGTTTCTTCCTGTTTCTTTTTTTTAGCCATCTTGATCTCCTACCCACATACAAAAATAAAACATTTTAAAGGTATGTATTATTAGTTTTTAGCAAAATTTCCACTCTTCTGTTCTGGGCCCTGCCCTGTTCTGTCACATTATCTGCTAAAGGAAAATTTGGCCCGTAAGCAGAAACAGATAACCTAACAGCCTTTACGCCTTGCTTTACAAAAAAGGTCAACACAGAAAGCGCCCTTTCTGCTGCAATTTCATAATTATCCCTTGTTCTGGCAGGAATATTATCCGTATAACCGGCAATATTAACAGGAGCAGGCCAGAGAGATACCAGGATTGCGATCTGCTGCAAAATTTTCTCAGCCGCAGGCGTCAGAGCCGTCTTCCCCAAAGGAAACAACAATTTATCTGTCAAAACAAGCGCCACGCCCTCAGGCCTCTTTAATATACGCAAATTTTTGTCCAATGTACTTTTGGAAATTTCTCTGGGTAAAATTTCATCCGGGAAAAGCAAATCTTTTATTCTCTGTTCATTGTCCAGAATTTCAAATTGTTTAGCCAGAATATTTTTCAACACCTTGAAACGGTGTGGAATCCTTCCGGCTGCTTTATCCGACAAAAAAGCCGGTTTATCAATAAAAATAGAAAAAACCTGCTGCACTATTGTGTTGTCCAGCGTGGACATGCTCAAAAGCAAAACAAAAAAAGTCAGCAACAAAGTCATTAAATCGGAAAAAGTAACCAGCCATCCATCGCCCCCGCCTTCTCCACCATTGTTTTTCTTCTTTTTTCTGGCCATAATTGATTGGGTGCATCCGCTATTGCTGTTCGCCCGTCCCCTTGCAGGCGACTCCTTTATTTTGAAAACGTGGAATTCAGCTCAAAAATAAAGTCTTTATAAATAAATTTGCGCTCAATTTTTTGACGCACTCTGGGTTTGTTGAAAACCATACGCGCCCATGAACCATTGCGCTTGTCCAGAACAATTTCCACGCGACGATTTTTCCTTCTCCCTTCTGGTCGTCTGTTGCCATAACGAGGCCAATATTTCCCAAAGGCTTCAACGCGTAACTTTTCTGGCGCTATGCCAGCAGCAAGAAAATAACGATAAACGCTCAGCACCCTGAATAAAGAAAGCCTCCAGGACGGGTCTATCGCGTATTGTTGTTTTTTTCTCATGTAATCCGGCCCGAATTCACTCCTTAAATCAGATGTATGGCCTGTCAGCAACACAGGGTATTGAATCTTCTTTAAAACCGGCAACATTTTATTTAATAATTTTTTTCCCTTTTCTGTCAATTGTACCTGACCCGGCTCAAAGAGAACATCGCCGTTAATTGTGACAATCTGGACAAATCTGTTGGAAATAAAATTTATGTCCTCACTTTTATCGTCCCAGATTAATGGCTTTAGCTTCTCCAGGTCTTTATCCTCCATTGGCCCTGGCTCCAGCATTGCTGAACCTTCTTTTGTTGCCAGCACATTCAAGCCCCTGTCCCCAATGCCAAAGGAACCTGTCAAAGAACCCAGCACCACCTTTTTTTTTCGCTCATCCGTCAAAGATGCCATGCTCAAAAGCAAAACAAAAAAGGTCAAAAGCAAGGTCATCAAATCAGAAAATGTCACCAGCCAGGCTGGCACCCCTTCTTCTGCTTGCTTTTTCTCCTTTCTGGCCATTTTTTTTACGACCTCAACCTTCCGGGTTCGTTAACTCAACTTTCGGAACTCCGAAAGTTGAGTTACGATTCTTATTCTGAAACCTTTCTCAATTTTGGAGGCAGAAAACTGTTCAACTTTTCTTCCACAATCCTTGGATTCTCCCCTCTGGAAATGGATAATATGCCTTCAAGCATCATCTCGCGCAAATGCACCTCTTCCTTGCTCCTTGTCTTGAGCTTGCCCGCCATGGGATTAAAAAGCAGGTTGGCTAAAATGGCGCCATAAAAAGTAGTGATAAGAGCTACTGCCATAGACGGCCCAATGGAGCTGGGATCATCCATTGACTGTAACATCTGCACCAATCCGATAACCGTGCCAATCATACCCATAGCCGGCGCAAATCCACCCATTGTGCTCATAATCTCCGCGCCCAGATCGTGCCTTTCCTGCAAATAGGCAATATCTATTTCCATAATTTCCTGTATTGCCTGCGGCTCCATGCCATCAACTGCCATTTGCAGTCCCTTGCGTAAAAAGTCATCGCTTAGTTCCTTTAACACAGGCTCCAGTGCCAGAATACCCTCACGTCTGGCCTTGTTGGCGTATTCAATAAATTGCTCAATGATTTTGGATGGCTCGTCCAGAGTATGAAAAAAGGTGTTTTTCACCACACCTATAACACCAATAACATTGGCCAGAGGATAGTTAATCAATGTTATTCCAATGGTGCCACCAAAAACAATCAATATAGAAGGAACATCCACAAAAATTAATGGATTGCCGCCCATAACAATGGCAGCGCCCACCAGACCAAATGACATTAACAAACCAATTAACGTAGCGAGATCCATATCCGAACCTGATTACTGTTGGGGACAGGCAAATAACGACAGGACAGCGAGCGTTGTAACGGTTGTAACCATTTAAAATCATTAGGCGTTCGCCTGTCCCCGCAAGCTGTAATTTGCGAGTTTTGACTTTTAGCAGGCGTATCTTCACATCCTTGGCCCAAAAATTTTAGTTCCAATCCGAACAAGAGTTGCTCCTTCGGCTATGGCCTGGGCAAAATCACCGGTCATGCCCATTGACAAATGGGGAAGCGCGATCCCAAACCTTTGCTCCAGCTCTTCTTTTAACTCCCTTAAACGCGCAAAATAAGGCCGAACCTTTTCCGCATCCTCAAAAAAAGGAGGCAAAGTCATTAAACCTTCCAGTTTAAGATTGTCCAGTGTCAGGACCCGCTCCACCAGAGAAGAAAGATTATCCTCGCCAACACCGTATTTTTGAGCTTCCCGGCCAACATTTACCTGAATTAAGACCGGCTGTGTCATACCCTGAGATTGAGATTTTTTATGCAACGCTTGTGCCAGCTTTTCAGAATCCAGGGTATGGATAAGCACAAATCTACCCGGAACATGCTTGACTTTATTGGTCTGTAAATGGCCAATAAAATGCCAGTTCAATCGCAAAGCGCTCAGCTCTTCCAGTTTGGCCAGGGCTTCCTGGACATAATTTTCTCCAAAATCCATCTGCCCTTCCCTGGCTAAAGTGGAGATGGCCCGCGCAGCATGTTTCTTGGAAACAGCAATTAATGTTACTTCTTCAGGCCCGCGACCACTTTTTACACACGCTTCACCTACTTCCTGAACAACATTTTTCCATCTGTTAATTAATTCTGCATCTTCAAACATATAAATCTCCCGATTTCCTGGCTTCCTATCTTCCCAACTTCCCTGAACTAGCCTCCCGGACCCAGTGAAAGCAAAAAGGAGGTGTTTTCTGTCCATTTTGGCTTTATTTTCACCCACAATTCCAGATAAACCTTTTTGCCGACAATTTCCTCTATTTCCAGCCGGGACTGTTGTCCTATTTTTTTTAACAATTGCCCTTTATGCCCGATAACTATGGGTTTGTGTGAAGAACGTGAAACATAAATGGTGGCCATAATCTTTGCCAGCGTCTCTGATTCCTCCCATTGCTCCACCTGTACTGCCAGATTATATGGTAACTCCTTATGCAAACACAAGAATAATTTTTCCCTGATTATCTCCGCAACCATAAACCTTAAAGGAAGCGTTGATATTTGATCTTCAGGATAAAGGGGAGGCCCATAAGGCAAAGCAGGAACAATTTTGTTCAGAAGTTCTTCTATTCCGTACCGATTGAGCGCGGAAATAAAGAAAATTTCCACATCAGGAAAAAGTTCATTTAATCGTTCAGACAGAGGTAAAAGAATCTTTTTATCTTTTACCCGGTCAACTTTATTAACCGCTATAAACAAAGGGTTTTTAACTTTTCTCAGCCTATTTGCCAGAACCCCTAAATCGCGTTCCATAACCTGCGGTTTTTGCGAATAAAGATAACCGTCCAGCAAAAGCACAATGACATCCGCCGCAACCAGGCCGTCCCAGGCAGCTTTCAGCAACAAAGAGTTTAACTTGCCTTTTCGCTGGTGTACTCCTGGAGTATCCAGAAAAACAATTTGTACATTTTCACGGGTCAATATGCCGGTTATCTGATTTCTGGTTGTCTGGGGCTTTGGACTTACTATAGCTACTTTCTCGCCAATGATCTGATTCAACAGCGTTGACTTGCCAGCATTGGGAGGCCCAATCAAAGCAACAATCCCGGAACGAAAATCACCTTTTGTCTCTGTCATTTTTCTCCTCTTGAAAATATTGCCCCGTCTTAATCATCTGAAATTGATCCGGGGCAAGACCGGAAAAAATACAATCCACAATAAACAAAGGATTCAGGTACATCTTCTGCCAGGAAAACCTCACTTGAAGCACGTCCTGCTCAAAATTGCCAGATTCCACCAGAGAGCGAACATCAATTTCTCTGGTCTTGTTTTTTCCCCTTTTCTCCCTGATAAAACTTCTAGAATTTACAAACTCGTTCCATTTCTCCCGCAAACCTTTTATCCAGTTTGAAGAGCCTGAAAAAATAATCTCAAAATCTTCCCATGTGGCCTGAGACTGTTTTTTAGCCAGAGACAATTCTTCAATCTGAAACAATCTCATTCCCTCTGGAAGCACGCCATTTAAGCTCTGAAGCAAAAAGTCCCTATCCATTGTCCTGCGCAGATAAACATTGACCCATTCGGCCTTGCTGCCAACACCAACAGGCAGGGCACGGCCAAAAGAAAGCAAAGGCAAAGGATGAAAACCTGAAGAAAAGCTAAGGGGCCATTTTGCCCGCCGCATGGCGCGCTCCAGAACCTTTTGCACTTCCAGTTGACTTAAATAAACACTCAGGCCCAATTTCTCATACCAGAGCCTTATATGAACTTTTTTTAGACCCAGATTTTCTTTACTGGCCGGGCTAAAATCACTTTTCTGTCCCTTATCTGAGCCGCGCAAATTCAAAACTGGCCTGATTTCCTTTTTTGTAGCCTGCGCGCTCAAACCGCTTTCACGCGCGTCAAAATTGCACACGCCACAACCACAACATGGATAATAGCGGCAATCTCTGGTAATTTTCCCCTGCATGGCCCTGTTTAATTCCCTGCGCAAAAAACTCCTGTCCACCCCGCTTACAATATGATCCCAGGGCAGGGGCTGATCATATTCTCTTGGGCCAAGATATTTCTGAATATCAATCCCCTTTTCTTCAAAAACCCTTTGCCAGAGAGGGAAATTTACCTGGTCAGCCCAGCTGGTAAAAACCGCGCCGCGAAGGTAAGCCTCTTCCAGGCAGTCAGCCAGTTCGCGTCCAGCGCGAGAAAACACCCCCTCCAGAACGCTCATCTCAGGTTTATGCCATTTCAGGTTGAGCTTGCCAGACAACCTGAAAATTTTCTTTAAAAATTTAAGACGGCTGTTAAGTTCCTCAAGCCCAATCTGTTTTTCCCATTGAAAAGGGGTATGTGGCTTGGGAACAAAAGGAGAAATGGAAGCCGTGATCTTAATCCTCTTTTTAACCTTCGCGGTAGCCAGAACCTTCAAACATAAGTCCAGGATTCCTTCCAGGTCCTCTTCTGTCTCCGTGGGCAGGCCAATCATAAAATAGAGCTTGACCGAACTCCAGCCCAGATCAAACAACTTCTGAGTATGTTCCAGAAGCTCCGCCTCAGTGATTCCTTTATTAATGATGTCCCGCAACCGCTGTGTGCCAGCTTCTGGAGCAAGGGTGGCTCCCGTTCTTCTGATCCTGGCCATTAATTGCATCATATTCTCACTAACAGACCCGGCCCTTAAAGATGGTAAAGATATTGCCACCTGCTCCTGAGCGCACCTGACATAGCTCTTCACAAAAAGATGCTCCAGAGCGGAAAAGTCTCCCGTGCTCAAAGAGAGAAAAGAAAGGTCTTCAAAGCCAGTCTGATCGAGTCCCTGCTCAATAATCCTGGCGATATTATCCACATCTCTTTCCCTTACTGGACGATAAATCATGCCTGCCTGACAAAACCTGCACCCTCTGGTACACCCCCTGGCTATTTCCACTACCAGGCGATCATGTACCACCTTGCCAAAGGGTATAATCTGCTTTGCCGGAAAAGCCACCTCATTTAAATCCGTGACGATATTTTTCTCAACCCGCGTGTAATCCGCGTAAACAGGAACCAGACGATGAGGATTTTCTGCTGAAGGCTCAAAAAAAGCCGGAATATACACGCCAGGATAAAATCTCAGTCGCTCCAGTATCTCGCGTCTGGATGCCCCACTTGCTTTTCCCTGTTTGATCTCTTCCAGAATCTGAACCAGAATCTCCTCTCCATCTCCAATGACCATAAGGTCAAGAAAAGGAGCCAGAGGTTCGGCGTTAAATGTTGCTCCTCCTCCAGCAATCACCAGAGGGAAATCCTGGTCCCGCGAACCTGCCCGCAGGGGTATTTTGGCCAGGTCAAGCATATAAAGCACATTGGTGTAAGCCAGTTCATGGGTCAGGCTAAAACAGACGCAATCCAGCTCTTTTAAAGGGGTGTCTGACTCTAAAGTAGCCAGGGGGATGTCACGGGAGCGTAAAATCTCTGCCACTTCCTTTGAGGGAGCAAAGACCCTTTCGGCCCAGAACTCCGCCCTGGCATTGACTATTTCGTACAATATCTTCTGCCCCATATACGCCATGCCCACTTCATACAGATCAGGAAAGGCCAGGGCTATATGCACCAGGACTTCACGTTTATCCTTGTGCACACTATTAATTTCATTGCCCAAATAATGACTCGGCCGGACAAAAAAAGGAAGCAATTCTTTCATGGGTGAACTCTTTACAAAATTAAAGGGCAGACCAAAAGCCTGCCCTTTAAAATTTCTTTCATAATTATCTAACCAAACACAAGCATTGACTATTTCTTAAACAAAGAACCAATATCTGTCACCTTCCCTCCGGAGCCAGCCAAATTGCCCAGATTTCTTAAATCAGAAGGTGTTGAGATTGTTAAATTACTGGATGCTTCCAGATATTTATTTTTCAAATCTTCCGGCACGGTTTTATACT
>CAJXJU010000061.1 GCA_913055195.1 uncultured Desulfohalobiaceae bacterium
TCTGGGTATCAGTGGTGCTGTATTATCTGCATTATTTGTGATCCCTGCTTTGTATGAGTCGCCTGCAAAAAGTCGAAACTCGGTAAATACAGCTTGCGGGGACAGGCGAACGGGTAATAATTTCAAATAGTTACAATCGTCACAACGCTCGCTATCGCTGTTCGCCTGTGCCCGCACGGAAAAATTTACTTTTTGCAGGCGACTCAGAGGATAGGGTGTTGGCCTAATTTTATGCTTGTGTTTATCAGGATGTGTTTTTATGAGCAGGAGCATGTTTGAAGATCAATTTTTGTCGGATACCGTTATAGAGGAAGACCTGAAAGAACCCCGGCGTTATAAGGTTCTTTTGCATAATGATGATTATACGACCATGGAATTTGTCGTCTATGTCTTGAAAAAAGTTTTTCATAAAACTGATGCCGAGGCTCATTATATTATGATGAGTGTTCACAAGAATGGAATTGGTGTATGCGGGGTATATCCTAAAGAAGTGGCTGAGACCAAGGTTGCAATGGTTCGTCATCTGGCCCGTAAAGAAGGTTATCCCCTGAAATGCACAATGGAAGAGGTGTAAATGTTAAGTAAGGAATTGGAAAAAATTATTGGCCTGGCTATTCAGGAAGTCAAAAAAAGACGCCATGAATATTTGACTCTGGAACATATTTTATATGCTTATACCCTGGATGAAAAAGGCAGCATTATTCTGAAGGATTGTGGTGTTGATCTGGTTCGTCTCCGGAATCAACTGGAGCGTTTTTTTATTGAACATCTGGAAGTTCAGCCTTTTGTCCAGGAAAGAGAAATAATTCAAACTGTAGGTGTGCAGCGGGTGATGCAGCGTGCCATTATGCACATCCAATCAGCAGGAAAAGATATGGTTCAGACAGGTGACCTTCTGGCTGCCATGTTTGATGAGGAAGAGTCCTTTGCTGTTTATTACCTGCGCATTCATGGTCTGACCAAACTTGATGTTCTGGAATATATTTCTCACGTTATGGAAGAAGACAGCCCGGGGTCTGCTTGTCCAGGATGTGCAGGTCAGCAAAGAAGTCCCGCTGAAAAGAGCGCTCTTGCCAGATATACAGTGAACCTGGTGGAAAGGGCAAAAAAAGGGTTGATTGATCCCCTGGTTGGCCGGGAAAGGGAAATGAAAAGGGTGATTCAGGTACTTTTGCGGCGGAGAAAAAATAATCCCATCCTTGTTGGTGATCCAGGTGTTGGGAAAACAGCCATGGCAGAAGGATTGGCCCTGAAGATTGCGCAAGGGGATGTGCCTGAGCCTTTTCTGAAGACGCAGATTTATGCCCTGGATATGGGGGCACTTCTGGCCGGAACAAAATTCAGAGGAGATTTTGAGGCCAGGTTAAAGGGAGTAATTAAGGAGCTAAAAGATATTCCAGGAGCGATATTATTTATTGATGAAATTCATACCATTGTTGGGGCCGGCGCGACCAGTGGTGGATCAATGGATGCCTCTAATATTTTGAAGCCTGTTCTTGCTTCAGGAGAGATCAGGTGCATTGGTTCAACTACTTATGAAGAATACAAGCTTCATTTTGAAAAAGATCGGGCTCTGTCCAGAAGGTTTCAAAAGATTGATTTGTCTGAGCCCAGCATTGAAGAAAGCATTGAGATTTTAAAAGGACTAAAGCCCTATTATGAAAAGTATCATAAGGTGAAGTATCTGGTTTCAAGTTTAAAGGCAGCTGTTGAGCTTTCTGCCCGGTATATTAATGACCGGTATTTACCGGATAAGGCTATTGATGTTATGGATGAGGCAGGGGCTTATTTTATGCTTGAAGGAGTCACACGCGGCAGGAAACAGATTACCCCCCGCGACATTGAAAAAGTTGTGGCGCGCATGGCCCGTATCCCTTCTCGCCAGGTTTCAACATCAGACAGGGAAAAGCTTCTTAACCTGGATAAGGAGTTAAAAGGGGTTGTTTTTGGCCAGGACAGGGCTATAGAATTATTAAGTAAAGCCATAAGGCGGGCCAGAGCTGGACTCAAGGATATAGATAAGCCTACAGGATCATTTTTAATGATTGGTCCTACAGGAGTGGGTAAAACAGAACTTGCCAGGCAACTGGCAAGTGTTCTGGGAATTAAATTTATTCGTTTTGATATGAGTGAGTATATGGAAAAACACGCTGTGGCCCGGTTGATTGGCGCGCCGCCGGGTTATGTGGGTTTTGATCAGGGAGGTCTGCTCACCGAGGCCATTCGGAAAAATCCTTACTGCGTCCTGCTTCTGGATGAAATAGAAAAGGCCCATCAGGATATGTTTAATATTCTCCTTCAGGTTATGGACCATGCAACCCTGACAGATAATACTGGCCGGCAGGCAGATTTCCGGCATGTTATACTGCTTATGACTTCCAATGCTGGCGCCAGGGAAATGGCAGCGAGAACCATTGGTTTTAGCCAGGATGACATGGCTGACAAGGCGGAGAAGGCTCTGAAGGCTGTTGAGAAACTGTTTAGCCCTGAATTTCGTAATAGATTGGACGCAATCATTCCTTTCGGCAGTTTAAGCCAGGAAATTATGGAGATGATTGTTGATAAATACATGCTTGAGCTGAATGAGAGACTTAGCAGTCAAAAAGTTCAGGCCCAGCTCACTTCTTCAGCCAGAACCTGGTTGGCTAGAAAAGGTTATGATCCTGATTTTGGAGCCAGACCCCTGTCCAGAATTATGCAGGAAGAGATCAAAGATGTTCTGGCAGATAAGCTTCTTTCCGGAAGCCTTGATAAGGCTAAGAAAATCATCATAGACCTGGACGAGCAGCAACAAAAGTTAAAATTTGACGTTGCCTGAATCCGTATTTCTCGCATGGCCACTTGCCCATGACTGTTTTTTGTCTCCCACAAGAGCCTGTTTTTCCCCACCCGGAGTTTTCTGATCCGGATGGCCTTCTGGCGGTGGGCGGGGATTTATCATTAGAGCGTCTTATTGCTGCTTATTCTCAGGGAATTTTCCCCTGGTATGGCCAGAATAGTCCCATTCTCTGGTGGAGTCCTGATCCCCGTCTGGTATTGTTCCCCGAAGAATTGCACATCCCTAAAAGTTTGCGTCGCATTATAAATGCAAAAAGATTCAAGGTTACTGTTAATCAGGCCTTTGAAGAGGTGATAAATTGGTGTGCAAGGGTAAAAAGAAAAGGTCAGTGTGGTACATGGTTGGTGCCGGAAATGATTGAGGCATATATTCGTTTGCACGAACAGGGCTATGCCCATTCCTTTGAGGCCTGGCAGGAAGATCGCCTGGTGGGGGGATTGTATGGGGTTAGCCTGGGCAGGGCTTTTTTTGGTGAATCCATGTTTCATCTGATTAGTAATGCTTCTAAAGTTGCGCTGGTATATATGGTGCAATATCTCCGTGAGCATTCTTTTCATTTTCTTGATTGTCAGCAGACCACGAACCATATGTTGCGGTTTGGAGCGCGAGAGATAAGCAGAGACGAATTTTTGCAGCGGTTGAAGAAGGCTCTGTTAAAGGATGAAGGATGAAGGATGAAGGATGAAAGGGAAAAGATGCAGGCGGAAACAGGGAAATAATGGCGAAAACATAGAATGACTAGAGCTTATCTCTTATAAAATTTCGTCTTCATCCTTCATACTTCCGCCTTCCTCCCCTCTTTTCATCCTTCATCCTTCATCCTTTTCTCCATGGCTTTTAGTACGGCTTCAGGTTTTAGGTTTTTTAAACACTTAATATCAGGGCATGTATTTTTGTTACAGGGCTGACATGGAAGCCCTAACTGTATATGCTCATGTTCTTGCGAAGGATATGTCCAGGCTCCGCTGGTTGCCCCAAGGATGGTAAGGGAAGGGGTATTTACTGCCACAGCAATATGGCGGGGAGCAGAGCAATTGCCAAGGTGCAAATTGGCGTGAGCAATACAGGCTGCCATTTCGCGCAAGGAGAGCATCTTTTCAGGCAGGACGCAAAAATTTTCTGCCTGTGACAGGGATGAGATTGTCATGGCCAGTTTTTTTTCTCCGGGGCCATAGAGGAGAAGAAATTTTATGTTTGGCCATTTCTGGGTGGCGAGTTGAATCAATCTGGCAAAATGCTCTGCTGGCCATCTTCTGGTTATGCGTTTGTGCGAGGGATCCAGTGTGATGAGTATATTTTTTTTTGTAACACCTTGTTCGGCCAGATAATTTTTGGCCCAGTCAAGTTCCTGGTCTTTAAGCCAGATTTTTGGTCTGTTACCCTGCCAGGAAATGCCCAGGGGTTTTAGAATACTGGCTTTGAATCTTGCTGCATAGCCTGGTTCTGGCTTTTGCCAATGGGTATATAATAATCGATTATACCAGGGCGGAGGATAAGTTAGTTTAACTCTGGCTCTGGAGAAGAGAACAACCCATCGGCATCTGGGCAGTTGTTGAAAGTCAACAATAAGATCAAAATTTTCCCTGGCAATTTGTCGGTAAAACTTTAGCTCTTGCCAGAGATTGTTGATTTTTTTTTTGTCTATAGCCCAGATTTTGCAGATATAAGGGTTGTTTTGAAGCACTGGCAGAGCTTTGTTTTCGGTAAAAAAATGGATTTCCGCGTCTGGAAATCTTTTTTTTAGCAGCTCTACACCGGGAGTAGTTAGAAGTACATCGCCAATCTGGCGAAGCTGGCAGATCAGGATTTTTTGAATATGATCCAGATTGAGACGGGATTCTGTCACCTAATTCAGTTCTCCCTGGATAATTGGTCTGGCTGAGTTTAGATCGTAAAAGCCGTGTACAGGAAATGGTAGAGGATAGTTAGGTATCTGTTCCAGGCGAATCCGTCCAAAGTTTTCATCCTCAGGCATTTCTGAAAGTGGCATAAGGCCCAGTGGAATGGGAAAGTCAAGGGGAGCGCTGGAGATATTTTTCAGTCTTGAAGCATATCTTCTGGCAAGATAGTCTATTAGCTGATCTCGCTCATCCTGAGTGAAGGCTTCCAGAAGTATTTTTTTACTTCTATTTATATCCGGTTCAGGGCCATTTTCAATGGGATCCCCCAGGAGTTTGTCCCAGGGATAAGCATCTTCTTCTTCCACATTCCAGATAGGACGAAAAAGATGGACTTCTACATCACGTCGGCCCTTAAAAGACTTGATGGTCATGGTTACAATGTAAGCCCGATTTACAGGTAAAGAGGTGGTTGGGGGAATGACTTTTATGTCCATATTTACTCCTTTTTCATCCTTCTTCCTCCCTTCTTAATTATCCTGGAAGGTATAACAAGTCAAATAACTCAACTTTCGGAACTCCGAAAGTTGAGTCAAATAACATCAAAAGAATTTGTATGTGGCTCTTTACAAGCTATACCGTCTGAGGCTAACTTAGCTTTTTTACAAAGCGAGCGCGAGGGGGAAAATGAGCAAAAATTTTCTTACTATTTTAGATCTGCCCATGAAAGTTGCCCCTGAACTTGTTTTAAGGGCCAGGGAGATGAAGGAAAAAGGCTATCAAAACGATATGTTAAAAGGAAAAACAATCATTCTGATTTTTGAAAAGGCCTCTACCAGGACCAGGGTGTCTTTTGAAGTTGCTATTCAGCACCTGGGAGGAAAATCAGTTTTTATGACTTCACAGGAATCCCAATTGGGCCGCAATGAGCCTTTAAAAGATACAGCCCGGGTTTTGTCCAGGTACGCACATGGCCTGGTAGTTAGAACTTTTGCCCAGGAGAATCTGGAAGAACTGGTTAAATTTGGTCAGATTCCTGTGATCAATGCATTAACCGACAAATTTCATCCCTGTCAGGTGATGAGCGATCTGTTGACTATCTACGAGCGAACCCCGGATTTTTCTCAGCTTACAATTGCCTGGGTTGGCGATGGTAATAATATGGCTCATTCCTGGATAAATGCAGCAATTTATTTTCCTTTTCAACTGAACATGGCTGTCCCAGAAGGCTATGAGCCAGATATAGATGTGGTAGAGCGCGCCTTGCAGGCAGGGGCAAAGATTTATTTGACCCATGATCCCGGAGAAGCAGTTACCGGAGCACATTATGTCAATACTGATGTGTGGGCGTCTATGGGACAGGAAGATGAGCAGGATACGCGGGCAAAGGTTTTTGCGGATTTTCAGGTAAATCGTGAGTTGCTGACTCTAGCACATCCAGATGTAAAAGTGCTGCATTGTTTGCCTGCACACAGGGGAGAAGAAATTACAGATGAGGTGCTTGAAGGCCCGTGGTCCATTGTCTGGGATCAGGCAGAGAACCGGTTGCACATGCAAAAGGCGATTTTAGAGTGGATATATAGCTAGTAGAGACATGGCGCGCATGTCTCAAGGCTGGGGAGTTAGGAAGATGGGAAGTTAAGTAAGGGCTAAATGAGGTAAAAGCTGGAGGAGAAGAATGTCTGAAATAAGGAAGGTCGTTTTAGCCTATTCAGGAGGGCTGGATACCTCTGTTATTTTGAAATGGATACAGAAGACCTATAATTGTGAAGTAATAACTTTTACTGCTGACCTGGGTCAGGAAGAGGAATTAGATGGCCTGGAAGAAAAGGCTCTGGCTACTGGTGCGAGCAAAGTATATATTGAGGACTTGCAGGAAGAATTTGCCAGGGATTTTATTTTTCCCATGTTTCGCGCCGGCGCAATCTATGAAGGTAGATATCTCCTGGGCACTTCCATTGCCAGGCCATTGATTGCAAAGAGGATGGTAGAGATAGCCAGACAGGAAGGGGCACAGGCAGTGGCCCACGGTGCAACAGGCAAAGGCAATGACCAGGTACGTTTTGAATTGACGGTCATGGCTCTTGCACCAGAATTGAAAACCATCGCTCCCTGGCGGGAATGGGATTTAAATTCCAGGACAGAGCTTTTAAATTTTGCCCGGGAAAATGGTATTCCTGTACCAGTAACCAAAGAAAAGCCCTATAGCTGTGATCGTAACCTTTTACACCTTTCTTTTGAGGGGGGGGAACTGGAAGACCCCTGGGCAGAGCCGGGTCCTGGGACTTATTTGCTGGCCGTTCCACCGGAAAAGGCCCCTGACGAGCCAGAGATTATAACTATTGAATTTGAAAAGGGCGATCCTGTGGCTGTAAATGGAGAGCGCTTAAGCCCTGCAAAACTTATTAAAAGACTCAATAAGCTGGGAGGAAAGCATGGCATCGGCCGGGTAGATATGGTAGAGAACAGATTTGTGGGGATGAAATCCAGAGGTGTTTATGAGACCCCAGGGGGGACAATTCTCCATGTAGCCCGGCGTGACCT